>CAYYII010000027.1:0-8446 GCA_964471445.1 uncultured Gammaproteobacteria bacterium | reverse complement strand
GTCGTGCGCGCGACCTTGGAAGAATTTCCGGCCATCAGCTACCACCAAGGTTGGATTCCCGAGGTCTTCAAGACACTTCCGGAGCGGACCTATCGTTTCGTGCACGTCGATGTCGATCTTGTGGAGCCGACCGTCGGGGCGTTCGAGTATTTTTATGACCGTATGGCGCCGGGCGGCGTGATGGTCTGCGACGACTACGCGAGCGTTAAATGGCCCGGTACGAAAGGCGCGCTCGACGCGTTCTGCGCCAAGCGTAAGGCGAGAAAACTCGCGCTGTCTTCATCCCAATTGATCGTCTTCGCATGACCTACTTGAATTGGGCGGCCCTCGACGCCGTCGACGCGGCTTCTTTTCGCCAGACCGTACCCTACCCGTGGCTGAATCCCGAGGGGATGTTGACGGAAGAGGGGAGGAAGGCGCTCGTTGCGGAACTTCCGGACATGAAGCTCTTCAAAGCGAGCTTTGGCATGAAGCGCCAATTCGGCCAGATGCCGCACGATCATTACGAGCTCTTCTACGACCCCTCGTTGGCGGTGCCGCGCGCGTGGAAAGACTTCATCGTCGAACTTGAATCCGCGCGCTACCGCGGATTCATCCGACGGCTCTTCGGCCGCCGACGGTTCGCGTTGCGTTTCCAATGGATCTTCGCAGTGCGCGGATGCTCCACCTCGCCGCACACGGACGGCCCCAAGAAGATCGGCTCGCATCTGTTCTATCTGAACGATACCGGTGAATGGGATCCGGCCTGGAACGGCGCGACGATCGTCCTTGATGACGAGGGGAAGAAAGATTGGCGCTCCGCGCCGGGCTTCGACGATTTCCCGAAAGAAACGCCTTCGATCGCGATCGGCAATCGCTGCTTCTTGTTCATGCGGACCGATCACTCGTGGCATTCCGTGCGCGAACTGACGTGTCCGGAAGGCAAGATGCGTCGGATTTTTTCGGTCGTCATTGAGCATCCGCTTTCGCTGCGGACGCGCGTGAAAAACGCCGTTCTCAACACGTTCCGAAGGCGTTGAAACGGTGGATAAACCGGCCTGGCGCTCCTGCGTCGAGGCCGGTATTGTTTTTTCAAGCTTCCAAGGAGGAAACGATGGAACCCAATGTTCGTTTCAGGCTGCTCGAGGGTCGTTTCCACAGGATATTGGCTCGCCTGCGCGAACTGCGACGGCTCCATCCTGCAATGATGCTGGTGCTCGTCGTTGAGTTCTGGGGTACGCCAAAGGCCGGCAAGTCCACGATGCTCACGTTGACCCGCGATTTTCTGAAGCGCCTCGGCGCGAAAGTGACGGCACGTCCAGAAGGTGCCGAGGTCGTCGATCTGCCCCGCACGACGCCGCACTACAACCTGCAGACCTGTCGCTATGCCCTGACCGAGCTGTTCATGCATCTCTTCGGCGATTGGGAGATCGTCCTGCTCGATCGGGGCCTCAAGGATGGCGAAGTCTGGATGGACTACTGGCTCGGCAAGAACCGGATATCGGTCGCGGATCATCAAGCGATTGTCGGGGCGTACAACGCCGAGATCTACCGCGACTTGTTCGATCTCCATATCTGCATGGTCTGCGATCCAGAGATCGCATTGGAGCGAGAGCTTGCGCACGCCATCTCCAAGATGGAAGGAGAAACCATGAATCTCAAGACGCTCACAACGCTTCGAGAAATTCATGGCCGAGTCTGGCAGCGATCGAATGGCCAAGACGATTCCAAAATGGTATGGCATGACACCTCCAAGGAAACCCCCGTCGAAACGGGCGAAGCCGTATTGAACGCGGTTGCCACTGCTTTCGAGCGGCGGCTCGCTGCGATCCAGTGATCCGCATTCTGCGGGTCTTTTCTTTTATGATACCGTGCGAGCACATGCAGCCTCTTCGCATCGGCATCGATTTCGACGGCGTGCTCGCCGATCACACCTCGCACAAGCTGCGGCTGGCGGCCGAGCGCGGCTTCGTGCTCGAGCCTTGGCAGGCGAATTCGAACGTCATGCGCGGCTTCCTTTCCGCCCCCGCCTACGAAGAGGTGCGCGAGCTCCTGTACGGCGACCTCACGCTCGAAGCACCGCCCGTCGCCGGCGCGCTCGAAGCGCTCGAAAAATTGCCAGGCGAACTCTTTGTCATCACCGCGCGGAAGCGTCCCTCCCTGCCCGCCTTGGCTTGGATGCAAAGGTATGGGGTCAGCGAGCGCATTCCTGCGGAAAAAGTTTTTTTCTGCGGCAACAAGGAAACCAAAGATGCGGTTTGCCGCGAGCTCGGCATTGAGCTGTTCATCGATGACCAGATCAAGCTACTGCGTCTTCTCGCGCCCGGCATCGTGAAAGTCCTGCTCGATCCCGACAGCGTCGTTGAGCGCGTCGGCATGACGGAAGGTATTCGCGTCGTGACTCGCTGGGCGGAATTTCTCGCCGTCGCTCAGGAGCTCGCGGCGGAACGCGTGTAAAAGAAAAAACTCCGAACGAGGTCGGAGTCGGCATCATGTCGAAGCGGACGGTTTTCGTACATTCTCGTTTCGATCGCCGAGCTTGAGGACGACGGTCCCGAGGGCGAGCGGCCCGCCGCCGAACGTGAAGACGGCCCACTGAGGCGCGTAGAGAAGCGCCGGAAAGCACGCCGCGAGTGCGAGAGAGGGGAGCATGAGCAGCCATTGCCGCTTCGTGAAGGCGGCGAGCAGCCCGTAGAAACAGAGGATGGTGCTACCGGTGAAGCTCGCAGCCCGGCTGATCCACATGCCGCGCTCTTGCCAGGTTGCGCCCGCATTGGAATCGACGACGAGCCAGTCGTTTCGGGCAAGGCCCAGCCCGATCGCGATGATAGAGCCGAGCACGGCTGCCAGGATCCACGCCATGATACAGAGACGCTTGAAGCCTTTGCCGTACCCCTTGCCGATCTCGGGAATGACGAACGAAGCTGGTTCTTTCATCGGAACCTCCCGCGTGAAACACGCTTGTCCCAGCCTATCTTCCCGACCACGAGGCGTCAATGTTTTCAAGCTTTTTGGCCTCGTTGCCTTTTTCCCGAACCTTCTTTATACTGCCTCCGTATTGTGGATGACGAAGCTGTTCCTGACCTGACTTGACCCTCAGATTTTCCCGTATGACTAACCGTCGCGGCCGATCGTTTTTTTATTACGTTTCCGTCCCGTTCGCCTGGCTCGGCAAAGGGCTGGCTCGTGTCGTAAAGCCCACGCCCCGCGGCAAAGTCCGCTGGGCCGCTTTGACGGTCCTCGTGTTGGCTGGCTTGGCAGCCCTTCTTTCGTATCCCCATGCCTGGGATCGGGGAGCCGACGCGTGGAACGCCAAGGTCGTCGAGCATTTCAAGATGCCGGGAGGCTTTAAGATTCCGCATTTCAAGAATATCCCGTACCGGCTCGGCCTCGACCTTCAAGGCGGCACCCACCTCGTGTATGAAGCCGATACGACCGATATCGCCGACAGCGAGAGAGGTAACGCGATGGAGGGAGTGCGCGACGTCATCGAACGCCGCGTGAACGCTTTCGGCGTGGCCGAACCGATCGTGCAGACGAACAAGGCGGGAAACAGCTGGCGCATCATCGTCGAATTGGCCGGTGTCCGCGACGTGACGCAAGCGATCCGTATGATCGGCGAAACGCCCATCCTCGAATTCAAGGAGGAAAATCCCGTCGAAGACATCCCGCTCACCGTCGAGCAGCAGAAAGAGCTCGACAAGAAAAACGTGGAAATAAAAAAAGGCGCCACGGACGCGATGCGCACGGCGTTGACGAAGCCGGATGACGCTTCTCTTTCCTGGGACAAGATGGGGTTGGTTTCTGAAACCCAATCTCCGGAGCTTTGGAAATGGGCCGATACCCACCAGGGCGCTAAGATCGCCGGCACGCTGATTGAAGATTCCGCGAATTGGAACGTCCTGCGGGTCAATGCACGCGACGCTTCTGGCAAGGAGATCCGCGCCAGCCACATCCTGATCTGCTGGCAGGGAGCGACGGGCTGCGAAGAGCCTCTGACGAAAGAACAGGCGTTGGAACAGGCCACCAAGCTCCGCGCCGAAGTTACGCCTCAGAATTTCGCCGAAAAAGCCAAAGCCAATTCGACCGATGGCTCCGCCCAGACGAACCAAGGAGACCTCGGTTGGTTCGGCGAAGGCGCGATGGTCAAGGAATTTTCAGATGCGGCTTTCGCCATGAAAACGGGTGAGATCTCCCAGCCGGTCGAGTCGGCCTTCGGCTATCACCTGATCTACAAGACCGGCGAACGGCCCTTCGTGCGCTACGATCTCGACCGCATTCCGTTCAAAAAGGCGACATCCGCCGATGTCGTGCCGCAAGTCGATCCGTGGAAAAACACCGGCCTTTCGGGCAAGCACATCCAGCACGCCCAGGTGCAGTTCGATCAAAATTCCAACCGCCCCCAAGTACTCCTCACGTTCAACGAAGAAGGCAAGCACTTGTTTGCCGAACTCACGAAGCGCAGCGTCGGGAAGCTCATCGCCATCTATCTGGATGGCGAGGCAATTTCGATCCCGCGCGTCCAGACGGAAATTGCCGACGGCAACGCCGTCATCTCCGGCGACTTTGATATCAAGGAAGCGAAGCTCTTGGCCCAGCGCTTGAACGCGGGTGCCCTGCCCGTCCCGATTAAGCTCTTGTCGCAGCAAACGATCGGCGCTTCGCTCGGCCAAGACTCTTTGGCGAAGAGCCTGCATGCCGGCCTGATCGGCTTCCTGATCGTCATCGTCTTCATGACGCTTTACTACCGCCTGCCCGGCCTGGTCGCCTCGCTGGCGCTCGGGATGTACACAGCGTTCCTCCTCGCTGTCTTCAAGCTTTGGGGCGTCACCATGACGCTCTCAGGCATCGCCGGCGTCATCCTTTCGATCGGCATGGCAGTCGATGCCAACATCCTGATCTTCGAGCGCATGAAAGAAGAGCTCGCGAATGGCCGACCGCTTGATTCCGCCATTTCCGAAGGCTTCAAGCGTGCCTGGACGTCGATCTACGACTCCAACATCTCTTCGCTCATCACCTGCGCGATTCTCTATACCTTCACATCGAGTTCGGTCCGCGGCTTCGCTGTCACGCTGGCGCTCGGTATTCTGATTTCGATGTTCTCCGCGATCACTGTGACGCGCACCTTGCTTCGTCTGGTCGCGCCCTGGGCTTCCAAACACCGCTGGCTGTTCAAGTAATATGCTGCGCATCACGCATCACCGCCGAACGTACTACCTCGTCTCAGGGATCCTGACCGGCTTGTCTTTGGTCGCTTGGCTCTTTTGGGGCCTCAAGCCGGGCATCGATTTCACCGGCGGCTCGCTGCTTGAAATTCAATTCTCGAAGAGCCGCCCGGCAACCGAAGAAATCGTCGGCGTTGCCCGGACCACGACGGGAAGCGAAGAACTGACAGCCCAACCGCTCGGAGAACAAGGCGTCGTTTTGAGAATGCCGCCGATCGAAGAGGCGTCCCACCAGAAGCTCGTGGCGGAACTGAAAACGACGTTTGAAAAGGACGGCAACGTCCTGGAAGAGAAGCGTTTCGAATCCATCGGCCCGCTGATCGGCGAGGAACTTCGCCGCAAGACGATTTACGCCGTCGTCGGCGCGATCCTGGCGATCGTCCTCTACATCACCTACGCCTTCCGCAAAGTCTCTCATCCGGTCGCTTCCTGGAAATACGGTGCTTGCACGGTCGTCGCCTTGGCGCACGACGTCATCATCCCGGTCGGCGTCTTCTCGGCTCTCGGACATTTCCACGGCGTCGAAGTCGGCGCCTGGATGGTGACTGCCCTCCTCACGGTCCTCGGCTTCTCGGTCCACGACTCGATCGTCGTGTTCGATCGCATCCGCGAAAACCTGTCGCACGCCCGCCGCGAAAGCTTCGAGGAAGTCGTGAACCGCAGCTTGAACGAGACCTTGGGGCGTTCCCTCAACACGTCGCTGACGGTCCTGTTTGTCCTCTTTGCCGCCTATTTCCTGGGCGGGGAGTCGATTCGCAACTTCATCCTGACCATGATCATCGGCATCACGGTTGGTGTCTATTCCTCGATCTTCCTGGGCAGCCCGCTCCTCGTGTCCTGGCACTTGCGCAACAACAAAAAGGCGTAAGCCCGAAGAACGAGGCTCTTCCAAAAGGACGAAAAAGGTGCTACGCTTCCGTTGATTACGGAAGCGTCGCTTTTTTCTTTGCTCATGCCCCAGATCGTCATCGATTTGTCGCCGCTCTACGCGCTGATGGATCAGTCTCCGCTCCAGATCATCTGGACGGTTTTCGCGTACGGCGGCTGGATCCCGTTCGTTTGGGTGATGTGGAAAGGCTTTTTGGATTTGTGGCTCATGTCCCGCCAGGAAAAATACGCGATGACGATCAACTACATCGTCCTCAGCATCAACATCCCGAGGATGAACGAGCAGAGCCCGAAAGCCGTCGAGCATATGTTCACGCATATCGCAGGCACGTATTCCTCGCCCAACTTCAAGGAAAAATGGTTCATGGGCAAATTCACACCGGCGATTTCTTTCGAATACGCCTCGCTCGACGGCTACACGCAATTCATCGTCCGCTTGCCAATCCAGTTCCGGGACCTGATCGAAGCTTCGATTTTTTCCCAGTATCCCGACGCGGAAATCTCGGAAATCGCCGACTACACGAAGAGCGTACCGCACGCGTTTCCCGATCCCGAGTGGGATTGCTGGGGCACCGAATTCATTCTTTCGAAGCCATCCGCCTACCCGTTGCGCACCTATTCGGATTTCGAGCACGCGCTTTCGCAGGAATTGAAAGATCCGCTCTCGACATTGCTTGAGACGCTTTCGCGCTTGAGAAGAGGGGAGCAAGTCTGGATCCAATTCCTGGTCTACCCGCGCGATCAGACCTGGATCCAGGAATCGATCAAAGTCGCCTCCAAAATGAAAGGCCGGGAGATCAAGAAAAAACCTCCGGCGTGGCAAGGGGTCGTCGAAGAGGGCTTTAGCCTGGTCACGGGCGGAATCAGCCAGATCGTGGGCGTGGGAGCCGCCGAGAAGGAAGCGAAAAAAGAAGAAAGCCGCGTACCGAACCTGTCGCCTGGCGAGAAACGCCTCTTGGAAAACGTCGAGAACAAGATGTCCAAGATGGGGTTCGGTGTGAAGATCCGCTTCGTCTACATCGCCAAGAGGCCGGTCTTCCGCAAGGGCCCCATGATCTCGATGGTCCGAGGCGCCCTTGGCTTGTTCGGTTCGCTCGACGGCAATAGCCTCAAGAATTACGGCGCGGCCGCTCCGAAGAGCGACTATTTCTGGCAGCGCTGGAGCGCGGACGAGAAAAAAACCAAGATCGTCAAGCGTTTTTCCGGGCGCTCGTCTTCTGGCGCTGCGCGTTTCATCTTGAACGTCGAGGAATTGGCGAGCCTCTGGCATTTCCCGCAGATTTTGGTCAAAGCGCCGTTGCTCAAGAAGGTCGAATCGCGTAAGGTCGAACCACCCTTCACGTTGCCTGAAACGCCGGACATGCCCTCGCTGCCGGAAGCCTGATCCCTATGCCGCCCCTGCCTCCTTCTCCGTACAATCACGATCACGAGAACGAAGTCGTTCCGTTCGCGCAGACGAATTTTCGCGGCGAAAACCGGAAATTTGGCATCAAGACGGACGACCGCCGCCGCCACGTCTACGTGATCGGCAAGACCGGCATGGGCAAGACGACCTTGCTCGAGAATTTCGTGCTCTCCGACATCTACGCCGGCCATGGCGTCTGTTATGTCGATCCGCACGGCGACACCGCCGACAAGATCCTCGACTTCATTCCGCCATGGCGGATCAATGACGTCGTCCACTTCAATCCGGCGGACATGGAGTTCCCGGTCGGTTTCAATATTCTCGAGATCGCCAATGAGAACCAGAAACACCTCGTGGCTTCGGGGCTCATGGGCGTCTTCAAGAAAATCTGGCCGGACGTCTGGTCGGCCCGTATGGAGTATATCCTCCTCAACTGCGTCTTGGCGCTCCTCGATACGCCCGGCTCCACCTTGCTCGGCATCAGCCGCATCCTGTCCGACAAGGATTTCCGCACGAAAATTGTCGAGAATGTCAAAGATCCAGTCGTTAAAGGCTTTTGGGTCAACGAGTTCGCCAAGTACACCGACAAGTTCGCGTCGGAAGCCATCGCCCCGGTCCAGAACAAAGTCGGCCAGTTCCTCTCCAACACCATCATCCGCAACATCGTCGCGCAGCCGAAGTCCACGATCGACATCCGGAAGATCATGGATGATCGCAAGATCCTGATTGTCAACTTGTCGAAAGGCTTGGTCGGCGAGGATTCGAGCAAACTGCTCGGCGGCATGCTGATCACACGCCTGCAGCTCGCCGCCATGGAGCGCGTCGATACGCTTGAAAAAGATCGCCAGGATTTTTACCTGTACGTCGACGAGTTCCAGAACTTCGCCACCGAATCGTTCGCCAATATCCTTTCCGAAGCCCGCAAATACCGCCTGAATCTCATCACGGC
>CAYYII010000026.1:0-8626 GCA_964471445.1 uncultured Gammaproteobacteria bacterium | reverse complement strand
CGTCACCATAGAGCGTCACGGGCGTGCCGACGGGACCGTTATCGGGATCGACACGGCACAGGCCGGGCGGCACCGGATCGGTATTGATCGTGAACGTGCCAGGATTCGACGCGCGGCCATCGGAACGCACGACGGTCACGCTATAGGCGCCAAGTTGGACCGCGGTATCGGCCGGTGTCGTGAAGCGCGCCGGCACCTTGACCGTCACGCCGGTGTTCGTCCAATACCCGGCCGCGCACTGAGCCGGAAAGCTGATGTCACCAACCGCTTCGCCCGCAGCATTCCGGAAACGCACCGTACCGCCCGAACCAAAGTTGGAGCCGAACAGCGACAGATACGTGCCGACCGATCCTACTTCGGGAGTCATGAAATCGATGTGCGGCTCGGTGCCGGCTTCCGGAGGCACGATTCGAAGACAACTTGGGTTCGAAGACTGGCCGCCGACGGTTACGCGCAGCAAGAAATTGGCGCCGTCGGCATCGGTGTCGACGTTCGGAATGACCGGTTGAAACGAGGTCGAAGTCCAAGAAGAAACGTTCGAGGCTTCGGCCGCCTGCGCCCAGTCTTGGATCTGCGAGCAATCCGCGCCGGCGCGCGCGATCTGCACCCGCGAGTCGTTTTTCGCCGCGCCAAAGGCGACGCCGCTGACCGTCACGGTATTCCCCGTCTTCGCCGAAACCGGCGCGATCGAGCAGATGCCGGGCCGCGCGATATCGTTAATTTTGAAATCCGTGATGATCGGACCAACGGTGTCGTTGGTCGCATCCTTCTTGCCGCCCGGCGTCGTGACTTGAATCGGGCCGGTCACGGCGCCTTCCGGCACGACGACGACGATCTTCGTATCGCTCCACGCCGTGGCGCACTGCGCAGCCCCGGCGTTCTTTTCATCCCCCGCCGCAGCCGTGCCCAGGAACGTCACGGTGCCGGAAGAACCGAAATGATCGCCCGTGATTGTCACGAGATTGCCGGGTTTGCCGTCGCGCAGCTGAACGTCGGCGATCATCGGATTTTCGACGCACTGGCCGTTTTGGCAGAGGCCGGACGCGCACTGCCCGCTTTCCGTGCATGCACCACCGGTACAGGCGCCGCACGAGCCACCGCAATCAACGGCGGCTTCGTCTCCGTCGCGAAGATTGTTGAAACAGAATTGCGGCCGCACTGTCACGTGCACCGTTTTTGACGACGCCTCGTCGCCGTCGATGTTGAACGCGCGGGCGGTCAAAGAGATCGTTTTGACCGGCGTGAACAAAGCCGTATCCCACGCGACTTGGCTCGAGTAGGTCGAAGGCGCGATCTGTTGGGCGTTTCCGTCAGCCGTGAAGAAGGCTCCGTCCGCCGAATATTCGACCGTCGCGATGCCGTTCTGATCGGTCGAGATCGATTGGAGTGGCACGAGATCGCCAGCCGGGACGGATTGGCCGTCGACCGGGCTTGAAATCGTAACGGTCGGCGGCTCCGTCATGACGGCGTCGCCCGTCTTGAAGCTTTGAGCGCAGCTGGCCCCGAGGCCGCAACTGACGGTACGAGGATCGGACACCGAAGCGTTCCGCAGTCCGGCACGGACGGTCACCTGGTAGTCGGCGTTCGCCTCAAGACACCGGCGTGATTCGTTCGGCGCCGGGCAAGGCGTCGTCGGACGCAAGCGAATCGTGTTGTTCTCGACGACGGGTTCGTACTCCACGTTCGTGCGCGAACTGCCCTGGACTTTCTCAAGCAGGATATTGGCTTTGATGTTCGTCGCATCATCCGTCGGCGCGGCGCTGAACGTGATGGCTGCTGTGACGTCGCGCTTGGCGAGCGCGCCGCGGGGCTGGATCGCGGTCGGACGGAAGGCGCCGTTCGATCCGGCGCCGAACCCTCCGCCTCCGGGACCACCGTTCCCACCTCCGCCGTCGCCGGTGCCGCCGCCCGTGGCGTTCACGAGCGCGCTCAAAATATAGGAAACAATAGCGAAGGCCGACAACATGATGACCAGGCCGATCACGGCGGCGGTCAGCGTTTTCTTGGCGCGATCGATCTTGGTTTCATCCCCCGCCGCCGTCATCCAAGTGAAGCCGGCGTACAGGATGAGAAGCAGCGCGACCGTGCCGAGCACGCCGAACGCGACGCGCACGATCCGAGCGATCGTGATGCGGACGTCCTGCGCGCCGGTCCCGAGCGTCGTTCCGACCTGGCCCGGCAGGATCTCGTTCGACGTCACGCCTTGGGCAAGCGCCGCGCCATGCGATGCGAACCACAAGCCCGGCACGAGGAGTGCCAGGCCGAGAATCAAGAAGCGATGACGTCGGAAGAACGCGCGCATAGATTATGGAAGAAAGCCGCAGGCGACGTTCGAGGGCGCGCCGTTGCAGCAGAACGGCTCGTCGCCGGTGCAGACCGTTTGGCCGCCGCCGGGATAAAAGCAGTTCTGGCGCAGGTCCCGCAGGCCGGACGTCAGATCGATCGCGTAAGGCTGATTGGTCGACAAGAGGTCGTGGTCGATCACGCCTTTTGTTTGATCGGGATCGCCGCCAGCCACGGACGAGAGCGCTTCCGTCGCGAGCGAGTAGTTGGTCGGTGCGCCACCCGCGCCGGGCACGAGCCTGGCATGATCGCTCGTGAAGCTCGCCGAGCTCATGAGTTTCGAGAATGTGACAGACGTCGGCAGATCGCGCGCGATGTTGCCTTGAAGCGCCGCCGGCTCATGCGCCACGACTTTCGGCGGCACGAGATCGATCTCGTTGGAAGTTTTGAAGTCGGAGGCGTAGTCGTCGGCCGGAGAGCCTTGGGCGGCGCCGTTGCCGTTGCCGTCAAGTGCGTTGCCCGCCATGTCGGTGATGCCGTTGGGCGGATAGATGCCGGCGGGCGGCGCGGCCGCCAGCGCGTCGGTTTTCACGCGAACCGCGATCGCTTGGTTGCCGGGCAGGCAGAAAACCTGCTCGCCGCACGAGTTGGTGCCACACAGCTCATTCGTACGGAATTCGACGGTACGGTAGGCGTTGCCGATTTGCGTGATGCCCGCGACGACGTTTCCGCCCGCGCGCGTGATCGACACGCCGGAGGTGACGCTGACCGGATCGACCGCTTCGTCGAAAGTGACTTGCACGAGCGAATTGCGCGGCACGGCGTTGGATCCGTCCGCCGGAACGACGGAAGAGACTTTCGGCGGAGTCAGATCAAGCACGGTCGAGACTTGGAACTCCCAGAGATAGCCGGCGTTGAACGTGCCGGTAAAGGCGGGCGCGCCGCCCGTTTTCTTGAGGCCGTCCGTGCCGCCGCGCAAGCCGACGGTATAGAAGACGTTTTCCGATGGACTGCCGAAACAGTTCACGGGGCAGTTTTTTTGCATGAAGGTGAAGCTTCGGCCATCCGGCGCGGCGGTCACGTCGATATCGGCCGCCGTCAGGCTTTGCGCGAATTTCTGGCCGAATTGATTGGACCCACGGCCGACGTCCGCCGATTTCAAGATGGCAACGGTCGCATTCGCACCGCCCACGACGATCGAGGCGGGATCGATCGCCTGCTTGAAGGTCACGACAATTCGCGTGTTACGCGCGATGCCGGTCGCATTGCGATTCGGATAATGGCTTTCGATGATGCCGTTGCCGAGCGCCCCGGCCGCGCAGGTGGCGGAGAGGCCGATGCAGGCGCGATCCTCGGCCGCCGTCGAGCCGCCGCCGGCGTTACCTCCGCCGAGGCCGCCGCCTTCTCCCAAAAGACGGCTGATGATGAACGAGGTGATGGCGAACGCCGAAAGGATGATGACCAGGCCGATCACGGCGGCGGTCAGCGTTTTCTTGGCGCGATCGATTTTCTCCGTTTCCCCCGCGGCCGTCATCCAGACAAACCCGGCGTATAAGATGAGGAGAAGGGCGATCGTGCCGAGGAAACCGAGGAACGCACGGACGATCCGAGCGATCGTGACGCGAATGTCGCCTGTGCCAGTACCGATCACATTGCCGAGCTCTTGCGGCAAGACTTCGTTGGCGGTCACGCCCTGGGCCGAAACGACGTGCGCCAAGGCGAAGGACGCAAAAACCACCAACACGAAACTGGCGACCGTGAAGGTGGCTTTGACGAGCGTTTGGGAGCGTGACTTCCTTCCTGAGAGCATGGGACAGGAGGGTAGGGATTCCCGGAACTACGCTTTGTTTTGCAAGAACTCTTTGACCTTTTTGCCGACCAGGGTGCCGTCGGCTTTCCCCTTCAACTCCTTCATCACCTCGCCCATGAGGCGTCCGTAGGCCGCTTCTCCGGAGAGGCCGAGCTCGGCAGCTTTGGAAGCCACCGCGGCCGCGACATCTTCTTCGGACAGCTGCGCAGGGAGGAATCCGGCGAGCAGAGCAAGTTCCGATTTCGTCTGATCCGCCAGATCCTGACGGCTCGCCTTCTCGAAGTCCGAGAGCGCATCCTTCAGTTTTTTGACCTCGCGCCCGACGATCTCGATCGCATCTTCGTCGCTCAATTCTTTTGTCTGCTTGTCGATTTCGGCGTTTTTCATCGCCGCGCGGAGCATGCGGAACGCGGAGACGGCCGGGGCGTCCTTGGCCTTCATCGCTTCGATGAACCGCTTTTCGATGTCGCTTCGGAGGGACATGGATGTTTCTCTAGCCGGTTCCCGGCATGCGCCGGGACGGGATTAACGACGGCGTTTCTGCTTCAGGTCTTCTTCTTTCAGTTTGCCGCTTTTGAGAAGATATTCGCGGCGAGCTGCCAGATACTGGCGGCGGAGCGCAGCGTCGCGTTGACCGTTCTTGTTCTTTTCAGCCGTGTGGAAACGCGTTTTTTTGGCTTGGAGAACGCGTCCGCTCTGCTGAATGCGGCGGCTGAAACGACGAAGCAGAGCTTCAAAGCTCTCTCCTTTTTTGCGTTTGACTTCAACCACAACAATGCACCTTCCTTTCTACTTAAAAATAGAGAGACGGGGTCTCATCCACACGATACCAAAAGCGACGTTTAAGGTCAAACGTCGCTTTTCCTCTTTATTCCTCGTCTTTTTTCTTCTTGTCCCCTTCTTCCTCTTCTTCTTCGATTTTCATGGCGTCTTCGGCAAGAAGCGGTTCATCGGGTTCCGGCGGGGGCGGAGGGGTGATCTTGGGCGGGGCGGGCTGGGCGAGCTTGCGCTTGAGTTCGATGGCGCATTTCTTGAAGTCGACGATTTCCTGGATGCCGGAGTCCATGTCGCGGATCAGGGCCGTGCCATCGAGGACTTCCTTCTGCCCGAGGATGACGGTGAAGCGGACGCCGAGGCGGTTGGCGATCTCAAGCTGTTGCTTGAGCGCGTCGCGAGAGAAGCTTTCGGCCACGCGGACGCCGTCCTTGCGGAGCGCATTGAACAGCGCGAGCGTCTTGCGGCGCGCGGGCTCACCGAGCTGCGCGACGAAGACTTCGGGTGTGTTGATTTCGGGGACCGGGACGTTTTTCTCCTTGAGGGTAAGAATGATGCGCTCAATCCCCCACGAGAAGCCGACGGCCGGCGTCGGCATGCCGCCGAGCGTCTCGATCAGGCCGTCATAGCGTCCGCCCGCCGCGAGCGCGGATTGCGACGCCTGCTTTTCGGCGTCGGCGGCCGGCACGACTTCGAAGACGGTGTGGCTGTAGTAATCCAAGCCGCGCACAAGGTGCGGCTGGAGCTGGTACGGCACTTCGAGCTCGTCGAGATATTCGAGCACACGGATAAAGTGGTTCTTCGATTCTTCATTCAAGAAATCCACGATCTGCGGTGCTTCGGCTTTGACCGCGACGCAGCCCTCTTCTTTGCAGTCGAGCACACGCAAGGGATTGCGCTGGAGGCGCTTCTTGCAGTTCTCGCAGATCTGCGAACGCTTGCTGCGATAGTAGTTGACGAGTTCGTTCTTGTAGCTTTCGCGCGAAGGCGCGTCGCCGATCGAGTTGACCAGGACGAGCGCGTCGATACCGATCTCCTTGAAAAGCGTGTGCGCCGCGAAGATCAGGTTCGCGTCGATGACCGGGTGCTTGTCGCCGAAGACATCCAAGCCGGCCTGCGTGAATTGGCGATAGCGGCCGGACTGCGGGCGCTCGTGGCGGAAGACGCGGCCCCAGGTGAACCACTTGATCGGCTGCGGCTGATTCCACATGCCGTGGTTGACGTAGGCGCGCGCGAGCGAGGCGGTGAGTTCCGGGCGGAGCGTCATCGATTCGCCGCCTTGGTCGACGAACGAATATAATTCTTTTTCGACGATATCCGTCTGCTTGCCGACGCCGCGCACGAAAAGCGACGTCTCCTCGAGCGTCGGCGTGTCGATGCGATCGAAGCTGAAGCCGCTCGCGATCGATTCCACACCGGCCCGAATGAGCGCCCAGTATTTCTGTTCGCCCGGCAGCACGTCTTTCATGCCGCGCAAAAGCTGGGGAGTCGGAGCGGTGCGCTTCGGCTTCGGCAGCTCGCCCTCGGGAACCGCGACGGGCGCGACCGGCTTGACGCCCGAAACAGGCGCGATTTTGGCGGGCGGCGGCGTTTTGGCTGGAGCTTTGGCAGGCGCTGGTTTTTTGGTCTTGGGCATGCGAGCGATTAGTGGGTCGGGTTAGGGAGCGCGGAAAACGGTGACGCGGTCGACGGGCCAGCCGCGGATCCAGACGCGTCCGACGATATGCGTGACGGAAAGGGGTCCGAAGGTGCGGGAGTCGAGACTGGCGGTGCGGTTGTCTCCCAGGACAAAGTATTCGTCGGCCGCGAGGGTGATCGTGCGATCGCCGCGCGTCGGCACGTCCGAGGAAAGGTAGGCGCTTTCGTCAAGCACGAAGCCTTCGGGATGTTCGGCGTTGATGATGGTGACATGATCCCCTGCGACCTTCACGGTTTCCCCTGGCAAGCCGATGACGCGCTTGATGAAATACTGGCGCGGATCGAGCGGGTAGCGGAAGACGACGACTTCTTGGCGCGCCGCCGGGCGGAAACGATAGCTCAGCTCGTCAATGATCAGGTATTCGTGATCATCGAACGTCGGCTCCATCGAGGCACCTTTCACGTAAAACGGCTGGATCAGGAAATAGCGGATCGGCAAAATGATCGCCAGAGAGATGACGACGATCTCGACGAGTTCAAGAATGAAACGTCCGACGGCGCTGAAAAACGACGGCGTGTCATCTTGTGAGGTCGTGGCCGGCGGCTGCGCGCCCTCAGGCTGCGGATTTTGGTTGGGGGTATTCATGGACACAAAAAAGTGATGGTCCCTCTTGCCGCCTTGCGGCGATCGAGAGACACCCCACGTAGCGTGAGGTGCACCCCGCATGGCTCGAGCCCGGCTCGAGCGACCTGGGGTGGTGGACGTTGGTGGATTCGAACCACCGACCTCTGTCGTGTGAAGACAGCGCTCTAACCAACTGAGCCAAACGTCCGTGCCAAAGAGGCCGAACCGCCTGGACAAGACGGCCCTTTTCCTCTACTATACACGGGTAAAGAGCAGTTTAGCAGGCTTTTTGCCCTTGAGCAAGTCCCGCATGAGACCTCCAAAGATCAACCTGCTCGAGCCTGGCGTCGCACCGCGTCGACGTTTTTCGTTTTGGAAAGGCGCGGCGATCGCGCTCGTGACCGTCATCGTCTTGGTGCCAATCTTGTTTTCCTTGGCGGCCGGCCGCCTGATCAGCGCCGCCACGAAGCTGAATCCCAACGCCGCGCCAAATCAAAAAGTTTCCATCTTGGACCAAGTGCGGCGCCTGGTCGGCAACGGAGAAAAGCAGCTGCGCGGCGAGGAGCGCGACCGGATCAACATCCTGGTCCTCGGCGAAGGCGGAGAAGGCCATGACGGTCCGCACCTGACCGACACGATCCTGTTCGTGACCGTGAAGCCTTCGACGTCGGAGATCGGTACCCTTTCCCTCCCCCGCGACTTGTGGATCCCGCTGCCCGAAGGCGGAAACTGGAAGATCAACGCCGTCAACGCGTATGCCGAAGAGAAGAAGGCCGGCACGGGCGGCGTCGAAACTGTGAAGGCCGTTTCTGCGCTGCTCAGCCAGCCGATCGACTATTACGTGCGCGTCGATTTCTCCGCGTTCAAGACGCTGATCGACGACGTCGGCGGCGTGACGATCAACGTCGATCAAGCCTTCACCGACTTCGCGTATCCGACCGACAACAGCCTGTACAAGAAAGTCCATTTCGAAAAAGGCTGGCAGACGATGAACGGCGATACCGCCCTCGAATACGTGCGCTCGCGCCACGGCAACAACAACGAAGGCTCGGACTTCGCGCGCAGCCGCCGCCAGCAGAACGTCATCATGGCGCTCAAGGACAAGCTCATGTCGTTCGACACACTGCTCAATCCCTCGCGCGTCGCGAGCGTGCTCGAAACGCTGCAATCGCACGTCATCACCGACATGGAGCTCTGGGAGATCGTGAAGCTCGCGAAGGAGATGCGTCATATCGATCACGCAAAGATCGTCCATCATGTGCTCGACGACAATCCGGAAGGGCCGCTCTACGCCACGTCGATTACCGTCTCGAACGGCGACGCCTACGCACTCCTCCCGAGGAAGAGCGATTGGAGCGATATCAAATACCTGGCGGAGCACGTCTTGGAAGCGCCAGCCAGCGAAGCGGCAGCCGCGCAAGCCCGCGAAGTGCGGGTCGAGATCCAGAACGGCACGAAGCTTCCGGGCCTCGCGAGGAAAACCCAGGACCTCTTGT
>CAYYII010000025.1:3201-8666 GCA_964471445.1 uncultured Gammaproteobacteria bacterium | reverse complement strand
GCTCGGCGTTCGAGCATGTACGCTTCCGGGGTATCGTTCAGATGGAAGGTCTCGACCATGATGGCCGCGGCCTGCAAGGCCTCGAGCCCGATGATCTTCCGATACTGCCCTTCCGTCAGCACATGACCGCGCGCGGCGAGCATCTCCGAATGAATTGGGAACAGGAGGTCTTCCTCGGTGTTCCACATCGTACCGTCGCCGTCGAAGCAGACAAGCTCGATGTCACGAGGACAAAAGACCCCGCTTGCGTATCGATCAGCCATGAAAGACCTCGCCGCGCGGAATTGCGCAGAGGGAATACTACACGTTTTTGCCAAAAAAGCAAGACCCCCGGGCTGTGCACAGCCGGGGGCCAAAGTTTAGGCCAGAATCAAGGCCTGCACTTCCTTTTTTTTCGCTTCCATCATCTCTGCCGTCGCCGCTTCGATGTTCAATCGCAACAGCGGTTCGGTATTGGAAGCGCGTACGCCGCACCACCAGTCGCCGAAATCGAGCCGCAAGCCGTCGATCTCGGTCACTGTCGTCGCTTCGGGCGCGTAGCGTGCCTTGATCGCTTCCAGCTTCGCACGGGCGTCGTCGACCTTGAAATTGATTTCTCCCGAGTGCGCGTAGCGGCGGAATGGCGCGACGAGTTCCGACAGCGGTTTTTTTTCGCGAGCGAGCAGTTGAAGCGTCAGCAGCATCACGTAATCGGTGTTTTCCGAGCCGAAAAACTCCCGGAAGAAAAAGTGACCGGAAAGTTCGCCGCCGAATAAGGCGCCGGTTTCCCGCAGCATCGGCTTGATATTGGCGCCTCCGCTCGGCGTCATGCGCGGCACGCCGCCCGAGGCCCTGATCTCTTCCGGCGCGATGTTGCCGCAACTCACGTTATAGGTGACCGTTTCTCCGAGATGGCCCGGCAAGAGCATATGCGCGAGCATCGCGATAATCTGATCCGCGCGGATGACCTCACCCCTCTCGTCGACCAGGCCGATGCGGTCTGCGTCGCCGTCGAACGCCACCCCGACGTCGGCGCGCGTCTCTTTGATCTTGGCTTGAAGCGCCGCAAGCGTTTCCGTCTTGATCGGATTCGCTTCGTGATTCGGAAACGTGCCGTCCGGTTCCCAGTAGAGCGCGTGGACCTTCACGTCGAGACGCTTGAAAATTTCCGGCAGGATCACGCCGCCCATGCCGTTGCCAGCGTCGACCGCGACCGTCAGGCCTTTAATCGATTCCGTTGGCACGAGGGCGAACAAGCGTTCCAGGTACTCCTCGACGATATCGGTTTCAACCAGCGTGCCTTCCGGCGCATCCGGAAAATCGTTTTTCTCAACGAGCGCCTTGATCTCCTCCATACCATTCCCCTTGCCGACCGGCAGCGCGTCGCCGTACACCATCTTGAAACCGTTGTACTCGGCGGGATTGTGCGACGCCGTCACCATGATGCCGGCGTCGTGCAGCTTGTAATCGGAAACGGCGAAATAAAACATCGGGGTCGAAACCATGCCGACATCGACGACGTCGGCGCCTTGTTTCATCATGCCGCGCGTCAGCGCTGCGAAGTATCCCGGAGAGGTTCCGCGCATGTCGCGGCCGGCCAAGATCACCTTGGCGCCGGTATGCACGACGAACGCCCGGCCGAGCGCTTCGCAAAAATCGTTATCGAAGTCCTTGCCGGCCAATCCGCGAATGTCGTAGGCCTTGAAAATCGAGG
The DNA here is from genome assembly GCA_964471445.1 of uncultured Gammaproteobacteria bacterium. GTDB lineage: Bacteria > Patescibacteriota > Patescibacteriia > SG8-24 > DYFX01 > DYFX01. The sequence continues at coordinate 6,973 of CAYYII010000025.1, read as the reverse complement.
GGTTGTAGTCCATACTGGACCTATCTTAGCTTCACCTTTAAAAAAGTACCACTATGGCATTCTACGTCATCTTGGGCATCGTGGTCGTGGCCGCGCTTTGGCTTTGGTCCGTCTATAACGGCCTGGTCACGCTGAACGTCCGCACCGACGAAGCCTGGTCCGATATCGAGATCCAGCTCAAGCGCCGCTACGACCTGATCCCGAACCTGGTCAGCACCGTCAAAGGCTACGCGGGTCATGAGTCCGGCATCTTCGAGAAAGTCTCGCAAGCCCGTGCGGCCGCCATGGGCGCGCAAACGCCCGCCGCGCACGCCGCCGCCGAGAACATGCTCTCGAGCACGCTGAAGTCCCTCTTCGCGGTTTCGGAAGCCTATCCGGATCTTAAGGCCAACCAGAACTTCCTCGACTTGCAGCACGAGCTGCGCGACGCGGAAGACAAGATCCAGGCCGCCCGCCGCTTCTACAACGCCAACGCGCGCGACCTGAACATCAAGATGCTGGTCTTCCCGAGCAACATGGTCGCCCAATCGCTCGGTTTCAAGAAACGCGATTTCTTCGACCTTCCGGATGGAGACGAAGCGCAGAAGAACGTCGAGGTGAAATTCTAGGAAAGAAAACCGGCCCGCGAGGGTCGGTTTTGTTTTTTTGCTTCAGATGTCAATCTCTCGGCCTTCAAACGTCTTGTGAGAAAGATCGTTTGTCCCTTCCTTATAAGAGGAGTAAAATAAGGCTATGTATTCACAGATCGCGTCCAACAAACGAAAGAGCGTTCTTTTGATCGCCTTTTTCGTCGCGTTGGTGCTCGGCATAGGGTATCTGATCGATCAGTATTACGAAGCGGGCGGATCGGTAATAGTCATCGCTCTCGTGTATGCCCTGGTGACCGCGCTGGTTTCCTACTATGCGGGCGACAAAGTCGCGCTCTGGAGTTCCGGCGCGCGGGAAATCAAAATGAACGATGCACCTGAACTCTGGAGAGTCGTCGAAAACCTGGCGATCGCGAACGGGCAGCCGATGCCCAAGGTCCATGTGATCGATGATGCGGCGCCGAACGCCTTTGCGACTGGCCGCGACCCCAAGCGCGCTTCGATCGCCGTCACGACCGGCCTATTGCAGCGGCTTGATCGCACAGAGCTCGAAGGCGTGATCGCCCACGAGCTGTCGCATATCAAAAACTACGACGTGCGCGTCATGACCATGGTCGTCGTCTTGGTTGGCGTCGTGGCCGTCATGACGGATATTTTTTTCCGCATCTCCCTGCGCGGCGGCGACCGCAAGAAAAATGGCGACATCCTCATGGTGCTCGGCATCGTCGCGATCATCCTAGCGCCGCTCATCGCCAATCTCGTGAAGCTCGCTATCTCGCGGAGAAGGGAGTATCTAGCAGACGCTTCCGGCGCGCTGCTTACCCGATATCCCGAAGGCCTGGCGAAGGCGCTTGAAAAGATCTCCGCCTACGGAGCGCCGATGCGCAATCCGAAATCCGCGACCGCGCACCTCTATATCAGCAATCCCTTTGGACAGAGCGGTTGGGCGGCCGGACTCTTCTCCACCCACCCTCCGGTCGAGAAACGGATCGCGGCCCTACGCCAGATGGGTACGACAGCTTAATCCCTTGCCACGCCTATGAACGCCGAAATCTTGGACAAGTTCTCAACGCATCTGAAGAACGCCCTCGTACGCGCGTACGCTCTGGCGCAGGAATTGCGCCAGCCTTCGATCGAGCCTTCGCATCTCATGTACGCGCTCGCGGCGCAGAAGGGCTCGATCGCTTCGGAGGTGCTCGCCAAGCTCGGCGCGTCTTCGGAGGACATCAAGCGCTTCGTCGGCGAGACGGGAGGCGCGGCACCCGGTCGAGCGGCCAAGATGGACGCGGCCGCCCCGGAAGCCTCGCCGAAACTGTCGGGCGAAGCCAAGCGCACCATCGAAAAAGCGGTCCTGACCGCCAATTTGCACGAACACAAATACGTCGGCACTGAGCATTTGCTTTCGGCGATCCTGCAAGTCGCGGGCGACAACGTCGAGCCGTATTTCGAATCGCGCGGCATTCCGCTCAAAGCGGTCAAGGACCAGATCGCCAGCGTCCTCAAGTCCACCTCGAAGTTCCCCGACATGACGGAAACGTTCGAGGGGAAATCCAAAGGCGAGAAGAAGGACGGCGGCAAATCAAAAACGCCGGTGAACGCAAAGGCCGCCGTCACGAACGCCAAGACCACCAAGACGCCGGCCCTCGACTTCTTCGGCGTCGACATGACGAACAAGAAATTCGTCGAGAAGCTTGAAGACGTCATCGGCCGCGAGCGCGAAGTCGAGCGGATGACGCAGGTCCTCTGCCGCAAGACCAAGAACAACCCTGTCCTGCTCGGCGAACCGGGCGTCGGCAAGACCGCCATCGTCGAAGGCCTCGCGAAGAAGCTCGCTGCCGGCCAAGTCCCGCCCGCGCTCGAAGGCAAGCGCATCATCTCGATCGATCTTGGACTGATCATCGCCGGCACGATCTATCGCGGCGAGTTCGAGTCGCGTTTGAAGCAGATCATCGACGAGGTCAAGGCGCATCCCGAGATCATCCTGTTCATCGATGAGCTGCACATGATCATGGGCGCCGGCGCCGCCTCCGGCTCGATCGACGCCGCCAACATTTTGAAGCCCGCCCTGGCGCGCGGCGAGATCCGCTGCATCGGCGCGACGACGCTCGCCGAATACAAGAAGCATATCGAAGCCGACGGCGCGCTCGAACGCCGCTTCCAGGCAATCCAAGTCGCGGAACCGACGCCGGAACAGGCCACGCACATCTTGAAGGGCCTGCGTGAATCGTTCGAGACGTTCCACAGCGTGAAGATCTCGGACGCCGCCATCGACGCCGCCGTGCAGATGTCGGTGCGGTACATCCAAGACCGCTTCCTTCCCGACAAGGCGATCGACCTGATCGATGAAGCCGCGGCGATGCTTCGTGTGAACGAAGGACAGAATCCGGAGATCAAGGAAGCGCGCGACGTCGAGAACAAGCTGAAAGACGTCCGCTCGAAAAAACAGCAAGCCGTCGTCGGCGAGAATTTCACCGAAGCCCTGGCGCTCAAAGAGCACGAAAAGGCGCTCCAGAAAAAAATGGAGACACTCGAAAAGGGCCGCGCCGACGAATCGCCAACCGAAGTCACGGCCGCCGACATTGCCAAAGTCCTGGCGCGCTCGACCGGCATTCCGGTCGAAGAGATCGTCTTCGAAGAGCGGCGGAACCTCGTCGATCTCGAGCGCAAGCTGCGGGAACGCGTCATCGGCCAGGATGAAGCCGTCAAAGCGGTCGCCGAAAGCATCCGCCGTGCCCGCCTCGGTCTCGCGCACCCGAACCGTCCGCTCGCCTCGTTCCTCTTCATGGGCCCGTCGGGCGTCGGCAAGACCGAGCTCGCCAAGGCGATCGCCGAGACGGTCTTCCGCGACAAGGAGGCCTTCATCCGCGTCGACATGTCGGAGTTCACCGAGAGTTTCAACATCTCGAAGCTGATCGGCTCCCCCGCCGGCTACGTCGGGTACCGCGACTCGAACAAATTCGCCGATGCCGTCAAGCGCCGTCCGTATTCGGTCGTCCTCTTTGACGAGCTTGAAAAGGCGCACCCGGACGTCCTGAACCTCTTCCTCCAGATCTTCGAGGACGGCCATCTGACCGACGCGACCGGCAAGCGCATCAACTTCAAGAACACGATCATCGTCATGACTTCGAACGTCGGTTCGGAGCATCTCCGAACCGCGACCGTCGGCTTCGGCACGGCGATGAACA
>CAYYII010000025.1:0-3191 GCA_964471445.1 uncultured Gammaproteobacteria bacterium | reverse complement strand
TTCAAGCCCGAATTCGTGAACCGCATCGACAAGGTCGTCCTCTTCCGCCCGCTCGATCTCGCCAGCCTGCAGAAGATCGTGACCCTACACATCAACGACCTCAACCGCCGCCTCGAAGCGGAACATCACATCAAAGTGGCGCTGACCGCCCAGAGCCAGAAGCTCATCGCCGAAAAGAGCTTCATCCCCCTCCAGGGCGCGCGCGGCGTCCGCAAAACGATCCAGGAGATGGTCGAAAACCTTATCGCCGAGCGTTTGCTTTCCGGCGATTCCGAAGCCGGCGACACCGTGCGGCTGACCGTCAAAGATGATAGTCTGGTCGTGAAGCCATAGCGATTTTCAAGGAGGTATGGCCGAAGCGCAATCCACGATAAGCCCCTCCCCATTCGCTTCACAAGAAGCGAGGCGGCTTGAGCTGAACCGCCAGCGCGCTTCGCAGAACCAGGCCATGTCCGAAGAAACGCCGGATGAAGAAACTCCCGAGCGATCAAGCGGACGCAGCGCGGTCCGAGCACCTTTCCAACCGGCCAAGACCGTCCGACTCCGAAACGCCGATGGAACCAATGTCAAAGTTCCGAGTGGCGCATTGCGCAACTCCAATCCCGAAGATCCTTCTCAGCAAGAAGGCTACGCGACATCCAAGACGAAACTGGCGCGCATCCGGAACGCGGACGGCACGACTACGAAGATCCCCGCCGGGATGCGCGGCGGAAACCAAAGTAGCTCTTCAGCCGCGCTCGACCAGGCCATGTCGCGGCAGTCACGTGAGCAGCGGTTTGAAAGCCAATTGCGCCGAGATCGTAATCGTGAAGAACCGGTCGGATTGGCCGAACGGCTTAGGCGATTGGCGGGAAGAGCGCCGTCGAAACCCGTTCCGAAAAATGGCAGCGGATACAGTCCCCTCTCAGCGAGCGGAGCCGCCGTTCTCAACGGAGCGCCGATGAACGCGGAGGAAGCAAAAAAAATGATCGGCAACGCGCTCATTAAAATGTCCTGGTCAAATCTGTGGCTGACGTTCGGTCATTCCGTCTACGTGCTCGACGTCCTCTTTTTCGCAGGATGGGCGTCGACCTACTTGCGCCAGTACATTCCGGAAGTCGGCATGGAATGGTTCCCTGGCGAGCTCGGCAAAAAGATGCCGAAACACGCACTCTTGCCTCTCAAGCTCGGCGAGATCGTCGGTCTCAGTTTTCTGACCATCCTCGTCCTGCTGATGGACGTCATCATACTCGTGTGCGTCGCCTTCCTGCTTGGACTCGTGATAGACGGATACCACGCCTATAAAGCGCTGCCTCTCACTTGACCGTATGTTCAAAAAAATCGCCATCATCGCTCTGTTCCTCGGCGTCACGGCCGGTCTCGCGTACCTGCTGTATCGATTCTTTTTCGGCGCGCCGAATGCCGTCACGCCTCCGCCGACGAACGGCGAAGTCACGACACCGGGAGGCTTGCCGAGCGCCGGAAACGGCCGACCGGTCGGCACGGACGGAGGCGTCACTGGAAGCGGGAGCTTGCCTGCCAGTGGAACGGTCGCTCCAATCGCAAGCGCGGGCGGCGGTGCGGTCGCCACCGCGACGGTCTTCAACGGCCAGGCCAGCAACCCGTTCATGAGCGTCGGCGGCCTGAACTATTACAACGCGGATGACAACCGCTTTTACCGCGTAACGCCGGACGGCCAGGTCCAAAGTCTGTCCTCCCAAAGCTTCCCCGAAGCAAAAGAAATCGCCTGGTCGCCGGACGGCACGCACGCAGCGATCACGTTCCCGGACGGATCGAAAGTCATTTATGATTTCGCGGCGCAGCGGCAAGTGACCCTGCCGAGCCATTGGCAAGATATCGGCTTCAACAGCGACGGCTCAATGATCATTGCGAAATCGATCGGACTCGATCCGGCCAGCCGCTGGCTGATCAGCGCCGCTTCCGACGGTTCAAGCGCCAAGCTGATCGAACCACTCGGAGAAAACGGCGATAAAGTGACCATCAGCGTCTCCCCTGACATGTCGGTGGTCGCGTTTTCGGACACCGCAGATCCGGTCGGCTTCGACACCCGCGACATGCTGGTCATCGGGCAGAATCACGAAAACTTTCCCGCCGTGCGCGTCGAAGGCCTCGATTTCGAACCGAAGTGGTCGCCGGACGGCAAGAGGCTTGTCTACAGCGCCGCCGGTCAGGTCAGCGGATTCAAACCGATGCTCTGGATCGTCGATGGCAGCGACAAGACGATCGGCAACGGCCGCAGGAGCCTTGGCCTCAACACCTGGGCGGAAAAATGCGTCTTCCAAGGAAGCGATACGCTCTATTGCGCCGTGCCGAACACCTTGCCGGATGGCGCCGGCCTGGAACGGGACATCGCCGACACGATTCCTGACAGCATCGTGAAGGTCGACCTGACAAGCGGCGCCGCGACCTTGTTGGGCGCTCCTGAGCATCCGACGGCGATGAAGTCCTTGAACGTCTCGCCTGACGGCTCCAAGCTGTACTACCTCGACGTGAACGGCTCGTTGCAAGTTATGCGCCTTCGCTGATATGCGTTTCAAACCCTTTCTCGTCATCCTGATCGCCTTGGCACTCGGCGGAGCCGTGCTCATCTTGTTTTCGAACGTCGTCCGCTCGACCATCGCCGGAAACGCTCCCGTCATTGCCCAAGACAAGCCGGCACGGCATCTCGACGCGCCGAGCGTGACGTATATCGATCAAATCCAAGGACCGAAAGACGCCGAGGTCACGATCGTCGAATACGGCGATTACCTCTGCCCGCATTGCCGCACGGCCGAAGAAGCCGTGCAGCGCCTCTTGGCAGAACAGCCGAAGCGCATCCGCTACGTCTGGAAAGACATGCCCGCGCCGAACCATACGGGCGCCGACACGGCCGCCGAGGCCGGGCTCTGCGCCGCCAAGCAAGGCGCCTTTTGGGAGTTCCACGACGCCTTATTCACCGCTGCCGGCTCGTATGACGAAACCTCGCTGACCTTCCTAGCGAGCCAGGCCGGACTCGACACGCAGGCCTTCGCCGACTGCCTCGCTTCCCGCGCGACCGGCCCGCTTGTCGACCGCACGCTGGACGAAGGAAAGGCGCTCGGTATCGACGCGCTGCCGACCTTTTTCATCAACGGAAAAAAGTATGTCGGCGCTTTGACGTATGATGAGCTCCTCCAAGCCGTGCACTGATCTATGCCGCATCTCGCCGTCCT
>CAYYII010000024.1:0-8778 GCA_964471445.1 uncultured Gammaproteobacteria bacterium | reverse complement strand
ACGCCGTCGAACCGTTTTCCGAAACCCTTTTCCATTCCGGAAAAGCCCTTATCGACCATTTCTGCAAGCTCTTCGACGATCGAACCACTAGCCTGCAAATCTTCGGGCGTGAGCATATTCGGCATACATAAAAATGTGTACCGCGTCTTCGCACAAGTGACATGCGTACGCCAATTCACCCAGAGCCTAGAACCGCACCTCGACGAGCACGATCTCCGGCGGGCAAAAAAGGCGCGCGCGGGGACCGGACTCCCCTGTTCCGGCGCCGAGGACGAGAGGCACGCCCTCGAAGGAAAAAACGCCGCGGTCGTAACGGCGATTCAAATGATGTGGCAGACGCATGACGGGGCCCCAGAACGGCAGGCGGATCTGTCCGCCGTGCGTGTGGCCGGAAAAGAAGACGACCGTTCCGGATTGTTCTTGAAGCAGCTTTGCCGCCGGCGTCGCCAGATCGGGATTGTGGAGCATGACCAGAGAAAGATCCGACGTGCCGACGCCCTTCAACGCGGCCGCTAAGTCGGTTTCGCCGTACCAGTCGTCTTCCGCGCCGGCGATCACGACCGACGCTCCTTTGTTTTCAACGCGCACGGAACGGTTGTGCAAAAGCGGGATGCCCGAAGCTTCAAACCACGCCAGCGATTCTTTCCGCGACACCCATTCGTCGTGATTGCCGAGAATCGCATACACACCGAGCGGCGCGCGCAGGTCCTTGAGCGGCTCGAGCTGCGGCAAGTCAGCGGCGTTCTTGTAGAGGAAGTCCCCGCCGAGCAGGATCACGTCGGGCTTGAGCGCCTGCGCGCGCCGGACGAGATGTCGGACCCATGGCGCTTTCTTATAGGGGCCGACATGGATATCCGAAAGAAAAGCGACCGAGAGGGCGCGCTTCCCTGTTCCCACTGCATACCGGCGCACACGCAAGCGGCGCGGCTCGATGAACGAGCCGTAGGCGATCGTCAAAAAACCGACAGCGCTCGCGAGCATCGTCAGGACGCCGAGCGTTCCGCCTCTGACCTGGCCGTAAAAAAATGCGGAAGCGAAAAACGCTAAGGCGACAAAAATGACGAGATCGAAGATCTGCCACGGGATGTCGAGGACGTAGACCGGTTCCGAGTACCGACGAGCCATTCTTATCGGATCGCCTTGCCGACGCGTTCCGCCATTTCAGCCAGGCGGTTAGAATAGCCCCATTCGTTGTCATACCAGGCGACGACCTTCACAAGGTCGCCGTCGACGACTTGCGTCAGGCCGATATCGACGATGGCGGAATGCGGGTTCTTGATGAAATCAGAAGACACGAGCGGCTCTTCCGTCCAGGTCATAATGCCCTTGAAACGGGAGCCGGTGCAGGCTTTCTTGATCTCGAGATTTACCTCTTCAACCGATGTTGATTTGCCGACGACGAAGGTGAAATCCGCAAGCGACACGACGGGCGTCGGCACGCGGATCGAAAGGCCGTCGAAGAGGCCTTTGAGTTCCGGGAGCGTTTCGGTGACGGCGATGGCGGCGCCAGTCGAAGTCGGGACCATGTTGGCGGCCGCGGCGCGGGCACGGCGGAGATCCTTATGCGGGCCGTCCTGCAAGTTCTGATCAGCCGTGTAGCTGTGGATCGTAGTCATCATCGCCTTCTTCACACCGAAGGCCTCGTTGATGACGGCGGCGACCGGCGCGATGCAGTTCGTGGTGCACGAAGCATTGTTGATGACCAGGTGTTCCGCGTCGTAGTCGTGTCCGTTCACGCCCAAGACGTAGGTCGGCACGTTGCCTCCTTTGGCAGGCGCGGAGATGATGACGCGCTTCGCGCCAGCCGTGAGATGCTGCGAAGCGCCGGCTTCGTCGGTGAAACGTCCGGTCGATTCGAGGACCACGTCGATCTTCAGATCCTTCCACGGAAGCTTCGTCGGATCTTTTTCGGCGATCACGAGGATCTTCTTGCCGTCGACGATGACATGCGTCTCGTCATAGGAAACATCTCGGTCGTACGCACCGTAGCTTGTATCGTGCTTCAAGAGATGGGCCAGCGTTTTCGTATCCGTCAGGTCGTTGACAGCGACGAACTCCAAATCCTTTAGGCGGCCGAAGCCAGCCTTGAAGGTGTTGCGACCGATGCGACCGAAACCGTTGATGGCGATGCGGATCATGGCGTATAGAATTTGATGGTGGAAACAAGGGTGGCGAAGACGGCGGGATCGGCCGCGGCGGCGCGGACGACCAGCGCTTCTTTGCCCATCGGAATGTAGATGGCTTCGCGTTGCACCTGCGTCTTGTCGAAGGCGATCAGGAACAGCGAAGGATGTCCGTCGACGGAGACCTCGTACGTCGCCGCGCGGCGATCCGCGAAGTCTTCCACGGCGAGGTTCATGATCTCTTCGCGTTCGCCGAGCGCGACCGTCTCGAGCAGAATGCCTTCGTTGGCCGCGGCGGCGGTGGCAAGCTCTTTCACCGAGCGTCCGAGCCGGATGCGGGAGGGATCATTCGTGTCGATCAGCCAGTTCGGCGGGACGGCGAAGGCGAGTCCGCGGGCGGGATCATCATGGCGCACCCACGCGTCCGTATCGAGCGAAACCTGCTGAGGGACGGTCGCGAGAACGAGCGTCAATGGCACGGCGAGCGGCGACAGCGATGCGTACCAGACAACGAAAAGACCGTAGGCCGCGACGACGCTGATCAGCGCGGCTTCAACGGACGGAGACAAGGCATGTTTCACCCTCCACAGAGACATGCCTAAATAGTATAGAAAAAAGCCCGAGGATGCCAGAGAGCCCGAAAATGAAAAACCACCCCCTTGATATCGCATCCCGGCAAAAGCCGGAATCTGGATCCCGGCCTGCGCCGGGATGCGAAATGGGGGTGGTTTTTCTGGAGATTAGCCGGGCACCTGCGTCGAGGCTTCCATGGCGAAGCGCGTGAAGCGCTTGACCTGGATGTTCTCTCCGCATTTGGAGATCGTTTCCTTCACGACGTCTTCGACGGTCTTGTCTTCGTCTTTGATGTAGGCCTGGTTCATCAGGCAGATCTCGGAGTACCACTTCGCGAGCTTGCCCTCGAGGATCTTCTCGACGACCTCGGCCGGCTTGCTCGATCCAGCAAACTCTTCGGCGTAGATCGACTTTTCCTTTTCGAGGGTTTCGGCCGGGATCTGGTCTTTCGACACGTAGAGCGGATTCATGGCCGCGATCTGGAGCGCCAGTTCGTGGCAGAGTTCCTTGAAACCCTCGGTACGGGCGACGAAATCGGTTTCGCAGAGGATCTCGACCATCGCGCCGACCTTGCCGTTGCCGTGGACGTACGCATAGACGAGTCCTTCGGACGTGTTGCGGTCCGATTTCGAACCGGCCTTGGCGATGCCCTTCTTGCGAAGCGCTTCAGCGGCGGCCGCGAGGTCGCCGTTCGTTTCTTCGAGCGCTTTTTTGCACTCGACGATGCCGGCACCCGTCATGGCGCGGAGTTGAGAGACGATTTTGGCGTCGATCATAGTAGTGATGATGAAGAGCTAGGGAGGGGGCTGGGCCGCGTGAGCGCCGCTTACCTTTAAGCGGTGATGATACGAGCCGGTTCGCCCGATTCGATCTTGACCGCTTCGGCTTTCTTGACGGCCATGTCTTTCTCGCGGAGCCGGCGGCCTTCGGCCACAGCTTCGGAGAAGAGGCGTGTGAAGAGCTCGATCGACTTCACAGCATCGTCGTTGGCCGGGATGCCGTAGGTGATGTCCTCAGGGTTGATGTTGGAGTCGATCAAGCCGAAGATCGGAACTTTCTTGGCGCGGGCTTCCTCGATCGCCGTCTTCTCGTGCTTGGCGTCGATCACGAAGATCGCTTCCGGCAGCTTGGTGAGCGGCGCGATGCCACCGACCTTGCGCTCCATGTCTTCGATCTCGCGATCGATGACGACGCGTTCCTTCTTGGTGTACTTGTCGAAACCGCCGGTATCGCGCTTGGCGCGGTACTCGTTCAGCTTCTTGATGAGCTTCGAGAGTTCCGGGAAGTTGGTGAACGTGCCGCCCAGCCAGCGCGTCGTGATGTAAGGCGCACCGCAAGCCTTGGCGTACTTCTCGACGATCGGCGCGGCCTGGCGCTTGGTGCCCAGGAAGACGATCACGCCGCCTTTGGCGGTCATGTCACGCGCAGTGTCGAGCGCTTCCTTCAGCTTCACGACGGTCTGCTCCAGGTCGATAATATGGATGCCGTTCCGGGAACCGAAGATAAACGGCTTCATTTTCGGGTGCCACTTCGAGACCTGGTGTCCGAAGTGGGCGCCCGTCTTGAGAAACTCAAGAAGATCGGGGATCTGGTACATATAGAGATGCAACTCCTTTTATCACCTTCCCGGCCGGGACGTCCGTATCCTTATTTAAGGGAGGGACGCGCCCAGGAGTGTTGTCGGGAATGTGAGGTTAATAATGGGAGAAGTATAAGAAAATGAGGCTCCCCTGTCAAGGATCTCTGGAAGGGCCGATCCCCTAGTCTCTGCAATCCATAAAGGGATCTTAAGCTCCTATACACGTGCTCTTGCCAACTTCTTCAACCCCTGCTATAGTCCTCGCCGTAGTCAATCTATGAAAGCCGACACCCACCCGACATATTATCCGGACGCCAAGGTCATCTGTGCCTGCGGCAACACCTTTTCGACCGGAGCCACGGTCAAAGAGCTGTCCATCGAATTGTGCTCTGCCTGCCATCCGTTCTACACGGGCAAGCAGAAGCTCGTGGACGCTTCCCGCCGCGTCGAAAAGTTCAAGGACCGCACGGCCAAGAAGCCCGGCGACGACGTGAAGGCGACGGGCAAGCAGGCCCGCACCAAGAAGCGCGCCGCTCTCAAGGCCACCAAAGCCTCGAAGTAGCTTCGCCGAACCCCCCGACATGCGTCGGGGGGTTTTGGCTATCTGCGCTATACTCTTCCCATGAACGTCCCTGTCGAACTCAAAAAGAAGCGCGCCCGCTTTCAAGAAATCGAAAGCCTCCTCTCGCAGCCGGAGGTGATTTCGGACAACCAAAAAATGCGCGGGCTGAATCAGGAGTACAGCGAGCTCCGCGAGATCCTCGATATCGGCGAACGCTACGAGGCGCTCGAAAAAGAATCTACCGACACCGAGGCCATGCTCAAGATCGAAACTGACCCCGAACTCCGGGCGATGGCCGAGGCCGAAGCTACACGCATCGCCACGGACTTCCAAGCCGTCCGCCTCGAAATCGAAGACGCGCTCGTCGAACCCGATCCGCTCGACAAGAAAAACACGATCATCGAAATCCGCGCGGGCGTCGGCGGCGACGAAGCCGCGCTCTTCGCCGCGGAACTGTTCCGGATGTACGTCCGCTACGCGGAACGCCAAGGCTGGAAAGTCGCCGCCATCTCGCAGAGCCTGAACGACTTGGGCGGCATGAAGGAAGCCGTCTTCAGCCTGCAAGGCAAGTACGTCTACCGTCAGATGAAATACGAGTCCGGCGTCCACCGTGTCCAACGGGTGCCGGAAACGGAAAAAGCCGGACGCGTCCACACATCGACCGTCACCGTCGCGGCGATGCCTGAGGCGGAAGAGATCGACATCAAGATCGATCCTAAAGACATTCGCATCGACACGTTCCTGGCGGGCGGTCACGGCGGTCAAGGGGTGCAGACGACCTATTCGGCCGTGCGCATCACCTATCTGCCGACCGGCATGATCGTCGGCTGCCAGGACGAGCGCAGCCAGATCCAGAACCGGGAGAAAGCCATGGCCGTGCTGCGCGCGCGCCTCTTTACGATCGAAGAAGAAAAGCGTCGCAAGGCCCGCACTGACCTTCGACAGGGCCAGATCGGCACCGGCGAGCGTTCGGAAAAAATCCGCACCTACAATTTCCCTCAGGATCGCGTGACCGATCACCGCATTAAGAAATCCTGGCACGGTATTCCGAGCATCCTCGCCGGTAACTTGGACGAGATCATGCGGACGCTCCATGAAGCCGACCGCGCGGGGACGTTCGGATCCGCTTCAGACGACGAAGAATGAAAGCCATCATCTTCGCGGCCGGTCTCGGCACGCGGCTCCGGCCGCTGACCGACATCGTGCCGAAACCGATGATCGAGATCGGCGGCAAACCGATCATTCAACGCACCATCGAAGCGCTGCCGAGCGCGATTTCGGAAATTTTCATCGTCATTGGTTACAAGGGCGAAACGATCCGCTCTCATTTTGAAAAGCCCGGACGAGCCGTCCGCTGTGTCGAACAGACGGAACTGAAAGGCACCTACGACGCGCTGCTGCGCGCCAAGCCCTTTTTGAACCATGAACCATTCCTCGCTTTGAACGGCGACGACTTGTATGGCGCGGAAGACTTGGAGCGATTGGCCTCGACCGAGCCTTTCGCCATGCTGACGCACCACGTGCCGACACCGAATCCCTATAGCCATCTCGAGCGCGAGGGCGGTTTCTTGAGGCGAATCGTGCCGAACAAAGAAACCACGAACCTTGATGTGCACGACGTCTACGCCGGTGCCTGCATTCTTGATGCGCGTTTTTTCGATCTCGAAGCCGCCGCGCTGCCGAACGGCGAGTTCGGCTTGCCGCAAACGCTGGCGAAGCATCTGGACAAGAATCCTGTTCGGTTGATCGAGTCACGTTTTTGGATGCCCGTAGGCACGCCGGAAGAATTGGAAGCCGCGCGAAAAGCATTGGAGGGTTGACACGGCCGCGCACATCGGGTGAACTGCACGCATCCCGCTAAGGAGGCCGCTCTTGAAGACCAACATCGTGATCCGTGGAGACCGTTTGTTCAACGTCGTCGCTTGGCTCGCTTGGGCCCGGCACTACCTGACCCCGCATCCCGAGGCCCGACGGGCTCCGGACATCGGCTTCGTCAGTCGTCAGAAGCTCGCCGCGCTCGCCGAACGCTTCCAGATCCCCTTCCGTGTCTACTGCAAGGGCGGCATCTCCCTCTGGTTGGAGATTGGTGACGCCATCTCCTCCACTCCACAGCTCCGAACCGTCGATTTCAACCTCTCCGCCCTGCTTGACCGCCTGACGAAGAGCGTGAGCGCGGCCGAAGAGGACCTCTACTTCGGCGGCTTCGTACGGCTCCTCCAACAGGTCGCCTGTGGCGAGCTGACCGAGACGGATCTGCTCGACAAGCCGGCCAGCTGAACGACCCGATTCCTCGGCACTCCGCCCCATCCATCGCTCCGCCCTCTCGCGGAGCTTTTCTTTTTATCGTAGAGTGCGCACATGACCGTCCGCGACCTCACCGCTGTCGGCGCGAGCCGCTTGAAGCGCGCGCGCATCCCGGAACCCCGCCTCGAAGCGGAGTCGCTCTTGGCGCACCTTCTGAAAAAAGATCTCGCCTGGCTCCTGGCGCACCCGGAAACGAAACTTTCGTCCAAAAAAGAGAAAGCCTACGCAGCATTGATCGCCGGGCGCGCGCGGCACGTGCCCTTCGCCCAGCTCATCGGCGAAAAAGGCTTTTACGGAAGAACTTTCCTCGTTACGAAAGATGTCTTGATCCCCCGGCCGGAAACCGAACTCCTAGTGGAAGCCGTTCTTTCCTTTTTGCTATCTCGAGCGCAGCGAAGCGAGCTCGAGGGATCCGTCTCGGTCCTGGATATCGGCACCGGTTCGGGAGCGATAGGTCTCACGCTCGCCGCTGAATACCACGATGCCAAGGCGCTCTTGTACGACATCTCTGCGAAAGCACTGGCCGTCGCGAAGAAAAACGCCCGACGCTTGAAATTTGGCCGCCGAGCAAGATTCGCCAAGCTCGACATCCTGCGTAACCGCTTGCCGGAACCGCATGGGCCAACGCTCCTCGTCGCCAATCTCCCGTACCTGCCCCTCGCGGCCTGGAAAAAAACGCAGCCTGAAGTCCGCGCGCACGAACCGAAGCTTGCGCTCGTTTCCGGCAAGGACGGCCTCGACCACTATCGCGCGCTGTTCAAGAATCTTGTTCGCTGGAAAACGAAACCGATCCTTCTCGTGCTCGAAGCTGAACCGGGGCAGTTCGAGGAACTTTCGAGGCTGACACGCCAAACCATGCCCGAAGCACGCATCGCAGTGCTGAAAGATCTGCATGGCGATGAGCGGATTCTCGTCGCGCAAAACGAAAAACACTCCTGATCATCGCGCCCTGACGAACGTCGGGGCCTAGATCCCAGCTTGCGCCGGGATGCGAAGACTTCGGAGTGTTTTCGAATCGCGGATTTATTCCTTCGCGACTTCCTCGGCAGCCTTGGCGGCTTCCTCGGCGGCTTTCTTTTCTTCGGCTTCCGTCTTGACCGCGGTCACGTCGATCGGTGCGGCGTTCTCGAGCGCCTTCAGCTGATCTTCGGTCATCGGGGCTTCGACCAGGACGACCACCGCGTTCGCGTCTTCCAGGACTTCGATGCCCGGAGGGAGCTTCAGGTCGCTGACGTGGATCATCTGTTCGAACGCCTTCAGGATGGAGACGTCGACGTCGATCTCGTGGACCAGGTCGGTCGGCAGACATTCGACGCGCAGGCTGCTCATGCTCTTCACGAGCGAGCCGCCCTGTTCCTTCACAGCCGGCGATTCGCCGACGAAGTTGAGCGCGATCTCCACCTTGAGCTTCTCCTTCAGGTTGACCTGATAGAAGTCGACGTGAATGTAGCGGTTCGAAAGCGGATCGACCTGCCAGTCTTTGACCAGCGCCTTCACTGTACCGTTCCCCTCGAGTTCGAGGTCGATCAGGGTGGATTCGCCGGCGGCCTTGAAGGCCTTCGTGAACACGTTGTACGGGACAGCCAGGTGGTGGTTCTCGGTTCCGTGTCCGTAGAGGACCGCGGGAATGAGACCCT
>CAYYII010000023.1:4313-8822 GCA_964471445.1 uncultured Gammaproteobacteria bacterium | reverse complement strand
TGACCGGCCAGTTTTTTGACGATCCAGGCTTCGGTTTTGACGGTCACGCCGAGCAGGTGCAGGAAAAACAACACGCCGCCTGCGGCGACGATCAGGATGATCAGGCGGGAACGTGCGATCGCCGTCATGCGCGAGCGGTCGCTTCAGAAGCCGAGGGCAACGCGATGGTGCGCAGCAGTTCCGGGCTCTCGAGCAGCATGCCCGTGCCACGCACGACGCAGGTCAGCGGGTCGTCGGCGATGCGGACCGGGATTTCGGCGGCTTTGGCGATAACCTTGTCGAGCTCTTTGAGCAGGGCGCCGCCGCCGGTCAGCACAATACCGCGCTCGTAAATGTCCGCGACCAGTTCCGGCGGCGTTTGTTCCAAAGTTGCTTTGATGTTCTCGACGATCGAGCGCACGGAGCGATGGATTGCTTCGCGGATCTGCGCGTCGGTCACGATGATTTCTTTCGGCAGACCCGTCAGCAAGTCGCGGCCGCGCATTTCGATTTCCAGCGGCACTTCCAATTCCGCCGCGGAACCGATGGCGCACTTGATGGTTTCGGCAGCATGCTCGCCCAGCAAAAGATTGAACGTGTCGCGCGCGTATTGGACGATGTTCTTGTTCATTTCGTCGCCGGCGATGGCGAGCGATTTCCAAGTAACAACGCCTCTCAGGGAGATGACGGCGATTTCCGTCTTGCCGCCGCCGATGTCGACGACCATGTTGCCGATCGCCTCCTCGATAGGCAGGCGAGCTCCGATCGCGGCCGCCATCGGGCTTTCGATCAGGAAAACTTCGCGGGCGCCGGCGGAAAGCGCGGCGTCTTCGACGGCTTTGCGCTCGACTTCGGTGATTTCGAGCGGCGCGCCGATCACGATGCGCGGGCGCGGCACGATCGTGAAGCCGTCATGGTGCACTTTTTCGATGAAGTAGCGCAGCATTTTTTCCGTCACTTCGAAATCCGAAATGATTCCCTTCGAAAGCGGCCTGGCCGTCACGATGTGTGACGGCGTTTTCCCGACCATTTCCTTCGCCTCCTTGCCGACGGCCAAAATCTGGTTCGTGCGCGTGTTGATGGCGACGACCGACGGCTCGTTGATCACGATCCCCTTTTCTTTGACGAAAACGCGGGTGGAAGAGGTGCCGAGATCGATTCCGAGGTCCTTTGAAAATCTGCCGAAAAGGTTGTTCAGCATGGGGTGTGGATAACAGAAGCCTACCCTACCATATTAACGATTCGATCGAAAGGAAATCAGGAAGAACTCGAGCAGGGTCAGGGTACCGCCGAAAAGCAGCAGATTCCACCAAGTCAAAAGGGCGCGGGATTGGAGGATCAAGGAGCCCAGAACGAGCACGGTCAGGAGGAGGCTTTGACGGAAGGAGACGGCGACATGCCGGGAAACCGCTTCATGCCGGCGCAGCGCCGCTCGGAAGAGCATACCGAGGACCGAAAAGGTGCCGATCAGCGCTAGGCACAGCGCGGCGTAGAATAGCAGGAGTCCAAGGAGGCCTCCTTCGGAAGGATCGACGATGTTAATAATGGAAAAAACACCGAACCAGCAGAGCGTGGTCGAAATCGCCATCCAAAAAAGATATTGACGGAAGGTCATGTCTCTATTGTATCACCGCCAAGGTGAGAGCAGGAATTGAATCCGATCCGCGCCGGCCTCTTTCACGGCTTCGAGCAGGGATGCTGCGTCCGCCCGAAGCGCTGAAGCGGTCGCGGATGAGCGGCAAGCGACGGTCAGCGTCCCATCCGCCAGCCGGAGTACTTTGAAGCTTTCAGCCGCGTCATCGGGAAGACGGGCGCGGGCCGCGTTTTCAAACAGCGAAAAAACCCGGGCGCGCGCCACTTTCGGCGCCATGCCGTTTTTTTTCACGGTCTCTGGCAGGATGTGATTAATGCGCGTAAACATGGTTTTTCCTATCATCCTGAGAAAAACGAAGAATCTGCCTTGTTCGCTCGGAAATAAAACGGATCCTTCGCATTCTTCAGGATGCTATTCTAAAACTATAACACCTTAAAGCGGCAGATGTCCTTGAAGTCGCAATATTTGCAGGTGTGCTCGCTCGGCGTCGGCGCGAAGTCCGAAGCTTCGAGTGCCGCGATCTTTTTTTCGATCGAAGCGCGGATCGCGTCGAGATCTTCTTCGGGCTCCACGTCCTGGAGCACGTTGTCTTTAAGAAACCAGAAGGCCATGCGGCTGGTCTTCGTGTGGTAGACGTCCGCGAGCGCGAGCTGATAGATCCGCAATTGCTCCTTCATGCCGCTGTCCAGTCGTTCTTTGGATTTCCCCGTCTTGTAGTCAATGATCGCGACCGTGCCGTCCGGCAACTTGTCGATCCTGTCGATCTTCCCTTTCAGGACGTAGCCGCCGATCTTGAGCGTGAAGGGCGCTTCGGTCATCCATGGCGTCGGCTTTTCCGCGAGCGTGCGTGCGTGCGCTCGGCTAATCGCTTCGCGGCCCGCGCGATGAAAGCGCTCGCGTTCCTCGGCATCGTCGTACCACTCCCCCGTCCATTGGTTTTCGTAGAGCGTCAAGAGTTCTTCGAGCGGCATCGGCGCGTTCGGATCCGCCTTATAGGCTTCGATGAATGTTTCGAGCACCGAATGGATGAGCTTGCCGAAATGGAGCGGTCCCTTGTCGAGGGTCGGGATTTTCAAGAGGTGCGCGAATTTGTACTGCAGCGGGCAGTTCTCGAACGCGGCCATCTGGGAAAAGCTAAAGCTCGAGGGAAGCTGTAAGACGACTTCAGAGGCGCGATCGGCTGCTCTGGAGTCCGATTCGTGGAAGCCCGATTTTTTCGGCGCAGAGACGACGCTGATCACGGCCTTGTTTTCCTCGTCGGCGAAGACTTCGTCGATGAAGCGCGACGGCTTCTTTTTCCGCGCGCCGCCGGAGTCTTCCGCGGCCGTCAGGTAGAGGCGGTCCTTCGCGCGCGTACAAGCGACGTAAAAGAGGCGGCGCTCCTCTTCGAGATGTGCGTCGGCGCCTTCGTTCGGCGTTTCTTTGACCAAGGCGTCGGGAAACGGGATCGGCTCGCGTCGATTATCGCCCGGGAAACGGCGCGAGACGAGCTGGACAACAAAGACATTTTTGAATTCCAAACCCTTCGACGTATGTGCGGTCATTAATTTGACCGTGTCCGGCCCTTCCGCCAGATCCGACGGGATCCGACCTTCTTCGCCGGACTCCAGTTCCCACTCGAGCACGCGCATGAAGCCGCGCAAGCTCGGACGCGGCTCGTCGTTTTCATACGTTTGAATCCGGCGGACGAGCTGGTTCAGGTAGCCGATGGCTTCCAAGTTCTCCGGCGTCTCTTCCTTCAAGAGATCTTCGTAATACCCGGTATCGACGAAGACTTCCTTGAGCAAGCGTGCCGGCGTCGTCTTTCGCGCGCGTTCCGCGTGCTTTTCGATCAAGACTTCGATCTTTTCAAACCTTGCCAGCGTCTCGGGAGAAAATCCGAGCGTGCCGGCTTCATGCAGCGCTTCATACAACGACCAGCTCTTGCGGTCCGCCTCGTGCGTCAGTTTCACGACGTCGAGCGCGGGAATGCCGAAGAGCGGCCAGGACAAGACGCGGTGAAGGGCCGGGCTCTCATGATAGTTATCGAGCAGTTTGAAATAGCAGATGGCATCCTGAATGACGGCCTTCACATACAAGCCTCGGGAAGCGACGTACAGATACGGAATACCGCGCCGCCCGAGTGCCTCCATGAAGAGCTTGAGATGCGCGTTCGCCCGGGCGAGGATCGCGAAGTCGCCCCAGCTCGCGTCCGGACTGCTCTCTTTGAGAAGTTGGATCTCATCGGCGACATAGCGCGCTTCGTCATCAATATCCGCTAGGTTTGCATGGACGACGACTCCCCCGTTGCCCCGCTCGGCCTCGAGGCGTTTGGATAATCCGAGCTTGGCCTCGAGGCGGTTCGGGTCATTGCGCTTGATGAAGCGATAGCTGACATCGAGAATTTCCTGCTTCGAACGGTAGTTCCGGGTCAGGAAGACCTGGGCGGCCTTCGGAAAATCATCCTTGAACGCCAAAATATTCGAGACGCTCGCGCCTCGGAATTTATAGATCGATTGATCGTCGTCGCCGACGACGGTCAGGTTGCCATCCGCGCCGGCAAGAAGCTTCACGAGTTCGTACTGGGCGACGTTGGTATCCTGGAATTCGTCGACCAGGACGTAGGTGAAGCGCTTGCGGAATTCGGCGAGCACGGTCGGGCGCTCGCGGAAGAGGCGGATCGTTTCGGAAATCAAAGCGCCGAAGTCGAGCTGTTTCCGTTCGAGCAAAAGATGCTCGTAGACTTCGAACGCGCGGGCGACTTCGAGGACGCGGGCTTTCTCATCCGGCTCCGCCTCAAGGGCTTCCGCATAGGCGCGATACTGCGGCGGCGTGACGAGTTCGTCCTTGGCATGACTGAAGTGATCGAGCAGATCATGGATGAAGCGCGACGGATCGCCGAGCGGGCGGTAGTACTCGAGGCCGAAGTCCTTCAGGCGATCGCGGACCGTGAGCCA
>CAYYII010000023.1:0-4303 GCA_964471445.1 uncultured Gammaproteobacteria bacterium | reverse complement strand
AGCTTGGCGTCGGAAGCCAATCCAATATCGAGTCCGCGTTCGTGCAGGACGCGTTCGCCGAAGCCATGGAAGGTCAGAGCCCACAGCTCCACATACCCAATCGGCAAAAGCTGATCGAGACGCTCTTCCAGTTCCGAGGCGGCTTTTTCCGTGAAGGTCAGGGCCAAGATCTCTCCCGGTGCCGCCCGACCGCTGGCGATGAGCCAGGCGATCCGTTTGGCGATTACCGAGGTCTTGCCGGTACCGGCGCCGGCTACGATCAAAAGCGGCCCTTCTCCGTGGGTGACAGCCGTTATTTGTTCCGGATTCAAGCCTTCTAGCAACGCTTTAGGATCCATTGACATGCGGGAGATTTTCAGGTATCCTAGCACGTTCCGTCTCTTCCGACCCAACCCACTCCCGGAGTCCTGCAGATGGCAAAGTTGATCTTTTACGTTGACGACGACCTGGCCGTGCGCACGGCCAACGCTCGCCTGATGAGGCGGCTTCGTCCGACTGACACTGTGATCGACTTCGGCAATCCGTTGGAATTGTTCGAGGCCGTGCGCGACGGCGGCCGACCGGATCTGGTCATCACCGATCGGACCATGGGACCGACGAACGGAGAAGATCTCGCCAGGCTCTTGCAGGTCGATCTGAACCATCAAGGACCCATCGTGATGCTCACGGGAGACGCCGGACTTTCAAAGATCCCGCACGTCACGCAGATCGTCGCAAAGCCGATCTCGCGAGATGATCTAGCGGCGCTCCTTGCCCACTATCTCGACAAACACTGATCCGGCTCCGCGCCGTGCAGGCTCGCCCACCTTCCGGGCGAGCTCTTTTTATAAAATCTTGACAAGATCCGTTGACGATATTCGAGTTTTTTGTTATTCTTAAAGGTCGGACAAATCTGATGCTCTTTTTTCAGCCCGCACAAGGAGCGAGCACCATGGCAGCCATCATCGAGAACCCCCAACGCAAGTTGGTCATTCACGTGCTCGATGACGAGCGCGAATACGCGGAGATTCTCGCGCCCTGGCTGCTTCGGCGATTGCGGCGGCAGCTTCAGTTTCAGGGTTGCAACATCGAGATACGGGCATTCTGCGATCCTGTCGACTACCTGGCGACCATCACTCCGGAAAATCAACCGCACGCGCTGATCGCCGATCAACGCATGTACGGCATGACCGGCGAGGAGGTCGTGACTGCCTTGCTCTCAGACGATGTGCTTCGTCCGATGAGCCTCTTCATCATCACGGCAGACGAACGTTTCCAGTCCACCGCCAACGTGAAGGTATTCCACAAGTGCGGCGAGGGCAGGAACGAGCTCGCTGATTCGATCGGAGTCTCTTCCCGCCACGTTCTCGGCTTTCGGACGCCCCTGCTTTCCTCGTGAAGCGGGGCTTTTCTTTTTATGCAAAGTGAATTGCACCGGCGTTTAAAAAAACCTCTCCCGGAGAAATCTCGGGAGAGGCTCGGCGGTTTCAGAGATGAACGATGTACGCGATCTTGCCACCTTCGATGGACACGATGGCTGTTTCGAGAGCGCGGCGCGGAAAGCGCTCCTGGAGAACCTTCCTCGAGATCTTCAGGCGATCCGTCAGCTTGTTCCGCTGGTCTTGAGGGCCGTGAAATGCGGCATTTCCGCCGAACACGGCGCAATCCTCGTGGCAGGTCAGGATGATGCGCTGCCAGTTCCGTTCGACATGCCGGGCTTGGAGCTGCGCGATCGTGAGAGCGCTGCGCTTCATCTTGCCTTCCACGTCCCTGGCTCCGCCGGGCATGGCGAGCACGTCCGGATGCGCGTCGAGGCCGTACACCTTGACGAGCTGATCCAGGAAGGGCGCCGTGTTCGCCTGGTCCCACTGGCGCGGCTCCATGCAGGCGATCACGACGGATTCGCTCGGTTCGGGGGCTTCGTCCAGGCTGAGGCCGATGATCGGTGTGTTCGGATTGATGGGCTTGCGGTAGCTCGAAATGTCCTGGAGAAACTGGCGGCGGAAGGCTTCCACGACGGCGGTTGGATCGCCCGGGACGGCGACCAGGATCTGCTCGCCCTGATGCGCGTCGAGTGCCAGCATGGCATCGGCCACGAGCTGAGTGAGCAGGTCGTGTCCGAGCGGCGTGGCAAGCTTCTGCGGGTCGCACAGGACGGTCAGGAGATCGAATCGGCCGGCATATCCGGGCTGCTTCGCGTACGCGAGCAAGCTGGCATGCCGGAGATGAAAGCCCTGGCCGGACGTGATGATCGTCGTCTGGCAGTTCTTGGCGTGCTGCTCTTCTGCGATCGTGCGGGGAGAAGGAGCGGTCGTTGAACGCATCGTCATTCAGTATCCTCCGTGGGTGGATGACGTTGCCGAATATAGCTTGAAGCGGTGGTTTCGTCAAGATCGTCAAAAAAAAGAAACCCCGCGATTTCACGCGGGGCAATGGCGATGCGTCAGCCGATCAGGGGCGGATCCTTGATTCGTCCGGCATTGACCGGGTTGTCCGGATTGAGGCAGGACTCGTTGTTGACGCCTGCGCGGTCGAGGAGGTCATCCTTAACATCCGGGTGCACCCAGGCAAATTCGGCCTCCGAGCGGTCGGCCGAACCGATCAAAATCGTCAGGAAGAGGCAGATGCCTGCAAAGAACCAGGATGCGAATGCGAGGCCGATTACAGTGCCGGTCAGAAAGACGATCCAGACCGATAGCAGATCGGACTTGAGCCAAGTCTTTTTTTCTGGTGTCTCCAAGGGTTCACCTCCATGGGCATCTTGAACATAGCATAAAAAAAGCGCATGTCAAGCATGACGCGAAAATCCCCCGCACGAGGCGAGGGATTTTTTCATGGCTGATCGACCTGCGGCAAGCCGCGCTTCGAGCGGTGCTTGCGGACGACATGCAGGCGCGCGAGTTCGCGGGCCAGTCCAGCCGTCGCGTCGACCAAGCGTTCTTCGTCGTCGATCTTCTCCTTGAGCAGCTCTTCCGCCCGATGCTTGGCTGCTTCGATGGCTTTGAGATCCAGCTCGTCCGCGCGTTCGGCGCTGTCGGCCAGGATCGCCAGGCGATTGCCGGGATGGACCGTCACGAAGCCGCCCGAGACGGCCAGCGAAGTTTCCTTGCCGTCTTCGTGCACGACCAAAAGTTCGCCGGCCCGGATCGGGGCGACGAGCGGCACGTGATCGGGCAGGACGGTGATTTCGCCCTCAGTCGTCGGGATCGAGACTTGGCGGATTTTTTCCTGCACGACCGTACGTTCGGGCGTCGTGAGTTCGAAGTCGAGAAGTTTCATGATCTTTTTGCCATTAGCGTACCGGATCTCTGCTTTCGCAGGGATGACACAGTTTACGCGCTGACTTCGTCAATGCTGCCCTTCATATAGAAGGCGTTCTCCGGCTTGTCGTCGTGCTTGCCTTCGAGAATTTCCTTGAAGCCGCGAATCGTGTCTTTGAGCGGGACGTAGCGGCCGGGCTGGTTGCTGAAGACTTCGGCGACGAAGAACGGCTGCGACAGGAAGCGCTGGATGCGGCGGGCGCGGCCGACGAGGAGCTTGTCCTCTTCCGGCAATTCTTCCATGCCGAGAATCGCGATGATGTCCTGGAGTTCCTTGTAGCGCTGAAGAACCTTCTGGACCGCACGAGCGGTGTCGTAGTGTTCCTGGCCCACGATCTGCGGATCAAGAATCGTCGAGGACGAGTCGAGCGGATCCACGGCGGGATAGATCCCGATTTCGGTGAGGGCGCGGTTCAAGCTGACCGTCGAGTCAAGGTGTCCGAAGGTCGTGGCCGGGGCCGGGTCGGTCAGGTCGTCGGCCGGCACATAAACGGCCTGGACGGACGTGATCGAGCCGTTCTTGGTGGAGGTGATGCGTTCTTGGAGCTCGCCCATTTCGTTGGCGAGGGTTGGCTGGTAGCCGACGGCCGACGGGATGCGGCCGAGGAGCGCTGACACTTCCGAACCCGCCTGCGTGAAGCGGAAGATGTTGTCGACGAAGAAGAGGATGTCCTTGCCCTGATCGCGGAAGTGTTCGGCGATCGTCAGACCCGAGAGCGCGACGCGGGCGCGGGCGCCCGGCGGTTCGTTCATTTGGCCGAAGACGAGGGTCGTCTTGTCCAAGACTTTCGATTCGTGCATTTCGTTCCAGAGGTCCTTGCCTTCGCGGGTGCGCTCGCCGACGCCGGCGAAGACGGAGAAGCCGCCGTGCTCGGAAGCGATGTTGCGGATCAGCTCCATGATCATGACGGTCTTGCCGACACCCGCGCCGCCGAAGAGGCCGACCTTGCCGCCCTTCAAGAAAGGGCAGATCAGGTCGATGACCTTGATGCCGGTTTCGAAAA
>CAYYII010000022.1:0-9245 GCA_964471445.1 uncultured Gammaproteobacteria bacterium | reverse complement strand
GCGCGGATGATCCGCGACGAGGCGCACCGCCAGCAAGACGGCCTCGAAATGATCGCTTCCGAAAACATCGTTTCAGAGGCTGTTTTGGAAGCCCTCGGCTCGCCGCTCACCAACAAATATTCCGAAGGTTATCCGGGCAAGCGCTATTACGGCGGCAACGAGGTAATCGATCAGATCGAGTCTTTGGCGATCGAACGCGCGAAGCAGCTCTTCGGCGCGGAGCACGCCAACGTGCAGCCGCATGCCGGCTCCCCTGCCAACCTGGCGGCCTACATGGCGCTGACCGAGCCCGGCACGACGATCATGGCCATGGATCTGGCGATGGGCGGGCATTTGACGCACGGCTCGCCGGTCAATTTCTCGGGCAAGCTGTACCGGTTCGCGCATTACGGCGTCCGTCAGGATACGCATCTCATCGACATGGACGAAGTCCGCAGCATCGCGCTGGAGACGAGGCCGAAAATTTTGGTTGCCGGCTTCACCGCGTACTCCCGCACGCTCGACTTCGCCGCCTTCCGTGCGATCGCCGACGAAGTCGGCGCCTTCTTCATGGTCGACATGGCGCACTTTGCCGGACTTTCAGCCGGAAAAGCCTTCCCGAATCCGGTCGCGTACGCGGACGTCGTCACCACCACGACACACAAAACACTCCGCGGCCCGCGCGGCGCGATGATCCTGTGCAAGAAAGAGTTCGCGAAGAAAATTGATTCCGCCGTGTTCCCCGGGATGCAAGGCGGGCCGCTCGAACACGTCATCGCTGCCAAGGCAGTTGCGTTTGGCGAAGCCCTCATGCCGGAATTCGAGACGTACCAAAAGCAAGTCGTGAAGAACGCCCAGGCGCTCGGAGCCTCCCTCTCGCGAGAAGGCGTGCGCATCATCACCAGCGGCACCGACAACCACATGCTGATCGCGGATCTGACCGATCTCGGCATCACCGGGAAACCTGCCGTCGAAGCGCTCGATCTGGCGCGCATCTACACGAACATGAACATGATCCCGTACGATCCGCGCAAGCCGATGGATCCTTCGGGCCTGCGGATCGGGACGCCTGCCCTCACCACGCGCGGCTTCACCGAAAGCGACATGAGTGTCATCGGCAGTTTGATCGCCAAAACGCTGAAACAGCCGCACGACGAAGCCGTCCGACGAGACATTCTGGGCGCCGTATCCGCCTTGGCGGCCGCGCACCCCATCTATCCTGACTGGAAGGCATGACGACGAAACCGATCGACGGGCGGACCGAAGCCCTCAAGATTCGAACAGAGGTCGCGAAAGAAGCCATGCGCCTCGGCGCCCGGCCCGGTTTGGGTGTTGTCCTGGTCGGAGACGATCCAGCTTCGCGTCTCTACGTTTCCTTGAAAGAAAAAGCCTGTGCAGAAGCCGGTCTCTTGTTCGAGCGGTGTGCGTTTCCCGCTGACGCGTCGCAAGCAGACGTCGTGCGCGCGATCGAGGACTTCAACCGACGGGACGACATCGACGCGATCCTGGTCCAGCTTCCCCTGCCCGCACATCTCGACACGGACGAGATCGTGAACGCCATGGATCCCGGAAAAGACGTCGACGGTTTCCATCCTGAGAACCTGCGCGCATACCTGGAAGGTTCCGGCGAGATGCCCGGCCTGGTCGAGGCCGTTTCGATCCTGCTCGACGCGGCCGATGCGCCAACCTACGGACTCGCGTGTGTCCTGGCGAACAGCGTCGTTTTCTCGGCTCCGGTCGAAACAATGCTCTCGCGCCGCGGGCTCGAGCCGACCGAAGACGCGCAAGCCGCCGACGTCATCGTCACAGCGCTCGGCAAGCCTGCCTCGCTGACGGGCGCAATGATCAAACCCGGTGCGATCGTGATCGACGTCGGCACGACGCGCATCGACGGAAAAACCGTGGGTGACGCGGATGCAGCGAGCCTTGCCGGCGTGGCGGGTGCGTTGACGCCCGTGCCTGGCGGCGTCGGCCCCATGACGGTCGCGATGCTGCTCAAGAAAACGATCGAACTTGCCAAGCGGCACAGAAAATAAAAAGACGCCAGTTTTTATAGAGGCGTCTTTTTCGTTACGACGCGCCGAACAGAGCATAGGCCGCTCCGGCGGCATACACGACCATCAAGGTGTACACGATCGCGTTCGGCACACGCAAGACTCTTCCACCCTTCTCGCGCTTCACCTTGAGATACATGATCGCCACGAACATGCCTTCGACGCCGATGAGGACGGCGCCGATCAGTTCTAAGATCCTGCCGAAACTGCGGACGCCGGCTAGGTACAAAAGGAACGGAATGCCGGCCGCGGCCACGCCGGCCAAAAAGCGCCCGACCGCGAAGTCTTGTCGAAACTGCTTGTTCAAATAATCGGTGAAGACGATATAGGACGTGAGGATCGAGAAAAAACCAGCGATCGCTCCCAAGAGCGGCAGCGAGCCTCCGAATTTCAGGCTGAGAGCCCCGACCGATTCTGGCGTCACGTCGGACCCCAAGGCGCCGACAACTGCGGTCGTAAACGCGATCGTCAGGCCGACGGCCATCAAGGTGCCGATGACGATGCTCCTGCGCACCTTGCGCGGATCGCCGCCGACGATCTCGCGCACCTCCGTCACGACGGTCAATCCGCCGTACGCGAAGAGCACGATGCCGTACGGCAAGAGCGCGCGATCAAGATGGATCGTCGTGAGATTGGAAGCTGTGACCGCCGTTGAAGCGATGGCCGCCAGCAGCAAGATCGATCCCATCTCGACCAACGTCATCCAAAAATCGACGCCAGACAAGAATGCAGTCCCCTTGCGGACGACCAAGACGCCGAACATGAAAAGCAGAAGGGCGCCCCAGAAGGGAGAGATCGGCAGGGCTGTACCGACGATGCGCGAAACGAACAAGCCGCCGAGGATCAGGTAGGCCAAGCTTGCGCCGAACAGGCCGATGATCGAAGAAAACGCTTCGAGCTTCTCGGCCCATGGGCCGAGATGGATCCGCACGTAGCCGACGAGGCGGTGCCGTCCCGGGGTCGCCATGACGACTTCGCCATAGAGCAGATGCGTCAGCGTGACAGCAGCAGCCAAGGCGATCATCCAAAAAAGCCCCGGCAGATAGCCGGATTGTTGGATGACATGGGGCAAACCAAAAATTCCGGCCCCGACGATCGTTCCGAACAAGATAAACGAAGCGCGAAGAGTCGAGCCGAAGCGCGGTACGCGCTTGAGTTCCGGCATATGGGCATAGTGTAACACGTTTTGACTTCGAATGAACGGAGGTTTACGGTGAAGAGACGCTTTCCCTCCAGGAGGTCCGACGTGCCCGAATCGCAGACGATCGTGTTGGTTCCGGGTTTTCTCGGGGGCCGATTCTCTCTGGCCCCGCTGCGCGAGGAATTGTCCAATCGCGGGCATGGCGCCCAAGCCTGGGCGCGCGCGCCGCTCCTCTATCGACACTCCCTTGCAACGTATGCCGAATCGTTGGCCGAAGACGTCGTAACGCTGCGCCGACAGATTGGACAGCCCCTCACGGTGTTCGGCTGGTCGATGGGCGGGCTCGTCTCGGTCGAAACGATGCGGATCCTGACGGAACGCTTCGAAAACGCGCATACCATCGTCGGCAAGGTCATCGCCTTCGGCAGCCCCTTTCACGGTGCGTGGGCCGGGTACCCGGCCACGATCTTTGATCATCTCCTGCGCCTCAACGCGCGCGAAATGCGCCCGGGCCATCCGACGCTCTCCGCTCTCGCGCGCTTCCTCGAGGCCCCGCGCGCCTGGCGCTTCCATGCCATTCATGGCGCCAACGATTGGCTCGTCCGTCCCGCAGGGAATCGCCTCAATCCGGACTGGTGCCATCAAGGCCCCTTCAATCACCGTGCACCCTTGTACGATCCGAACCTTTTCGATCTTATCCACAGGCTCATCCTCGCGCCCTGATCCGGGGCATTTTTCGTTTTGACGGTGGGTGACTCATCGCGTACGGTAGTGCCACTATGCCAGCCTCCGGCGATCGCAAGCCCGAATTCGTTCCCCCCCATAACTATGAGGCGGAGGCCGCCGTTCTCGGCTCGATCCTGATCGACAAGGAGGCGATTTTGCGCGTGGCCGACATGATCACGCCGGAAGATTTTTATCGCGAAAGCCATGGCGCGATTTTCGACGCGATGCTCGGTCTTTACGGCAAATCGGAGCCGATCGACCTCATCTCGCTTTCCGACCGCTTGAACGAAGCCGGCCAGCTGGAACGCAGCGGCGGCCAGACGTATCTCGCCCAACTGGCCGAAGCTGTACCGACCGCCTCGCACGTCTTCCACTACGCAAAGATCGTCCAGCGCGACGCGACCCTGCGTCGCCTGATCACCGCGTCGCATGAAATCGCCCGCATGGGCTTCGATGGCGGCGGCGAAGAAAATGTCGAACAGCTGCTCGATCAGGCCGAACAGCGCCTCTTCGGCGTTTCGCAAAAGCACCTCAAGCAGAATTTCGTCCCGATCCGCAGCGTCCTCGACTCCGCCTTCGACCGCATCGACGAGCTGCACAAGGAAAAAGGCAAGCTACGCGGCGTGCCGACCGGCTTCAAGGCGCTTGATAATCTTTTGGCAGGCCTCCAAGCCTCCGACCTCGTCATCCTGGCCGCGCGCCCGGCCTGCGGCAAAACGTCGTTCGCGCTCGACATCGCCCGCAACGTTGCGGTCCGTTCGCAGAAGCCGGTCGGCATCTTCTCCCTGGAAATGTCGAAAGAGCAGCTGGTCGATCGCATGATCTGCGCCGAAGCCAACGTCGACCTCTGGAAGATGCGCACCGGCCGCTTGTCGGACAAGCCCGGCGACGACGACTTCCCGCACATCGCCCACGCTCTCGGCACTTTGTCGGAAGCTCCGATCTTCATCGACGACTCCGCCAACGTCAACATCATGGAGATCCGCACCAAGGTGCGCCGCCTCCAGAAGCAGTACGGTCAGCTCGGCCTGATCGTCGTCGACTATCTCCAGCTCATGGAGTCGCAAACGAAGATTGAAAACCGCGTCCAGGAAATCGCGGGCATCACCCGTTCGCTCAAAGGCTTGGCCCGCGAAATGAACGTGCCGGTCCTAGCGCTCTCCCAGCTCTCGCGTGCCGTCGAGCTCAGCAAGCCGGCGATCCCGAAGCTCGCCCACCTGCGCGAATCTGGATCGATTGAGCAGGATGCTGACGTCGTCATGTTCATCTACCGCAAGGCCGCCGACCGCAACTACCGCATGGAAGACTTGGCTCCAGAAGAGCGGCATCTCGCCGAAATCCACATTGCCAAGCACCGTAATGGCCCGACCGGGGTCTGCCGGCTCTTCTTCGATGAAAACCGCGCCACCTTCAAGAATCTCGATAAGGATTTCGCCATGGCCCCGACCGCCATTGAAGCCTAACCTGCACCTATGACGATGTTTTCCAAGCTCAAGCAGATCAAAGACCTCCGCGACCAAGCCAAGAAAATCCAAGATTCTCTGAAAGACGTGACCGTCGAGGGTTCAGGCGCCTGGGGCAAGATCAAGATCGCGATGAACGGCAACCAGGAGGTCACTTCGGTGTCGATCGATCAGGAACTGATGGCCGACAAAGCCAAGCTTGAAGCCGGCGTCAAGGATGCCTATAACGACACCGTCAAAAAAGCGCAGCGCGCCATGGCGGACGCGATGAAAAAAACCGGCGGCTTGAACCTACCGGGGTTGAACTGATCTCGATAGGTGCCTCCTTTCTTGCCATTTCGACCGAAGCGCGGCGCAGCGAAAGAGAGCGCGCTCTGACGCAGAAAAGAAACATTCATGTCCCGCTTTCCCGCTTCCATCGAGAACCTGATCGCGGAGTTTAAAAAACTCCCCGGCATCGGCGAGAAAACTGCCGAGCGTTTCGTGTTCCATTTGCTCGGCCGCGGCCGCGAGGCGGCTTCGAAGCTTGGCGACGCGCTCTTCGCGCTCGAACGGTCGATTCTCGTCTGTATGACCTGCCGGAGCGTCTCGGAAACCGACCCTTGTCGCATCTGCCGCGATCCATCGCGCCGCGATGATGAGCTCTGCATCGTGGCCGATCAGCAAGGACTGAGCGCGATCGAGCGTACGGGAGCGTACCGCGGCAAGTATTTCGTGCTCGGCGGACTGCTCTCCCCTATCGAAGGCGTCACACCGGAGACGCTCGGAATCGACCAACTCGACCGCCGGCTGCACGGCGGCGCGGTCCGCGAACTCCTCCTGGCCGTCAATCCGACGATCGAAGGCGAAGCGACGATGGCCTATCTCTCGCGCCGCTACACCACGTCTCTCCCGCGAGTCACCCGCCTGGCCCGTGGCCTTCCGCGAGGAGCCGATCTGGAATATGCGGACGAGGTCACTCTTTCGGACGCGCTTGTGGGACGAAGGGAGATGAAATAAAAAAGAGCCGCCAAGAAAGGCGGCTTTTATAGAATCTCATCCCACCGAAGACCGCATCGCATGGAGACTTGCCGCCGGATCTTTACTTGCGCAACCGACAGGATTTGACGGATGCGTTCGCGCGAAAGACCAAACGTGTCCCCGTAGTCTTCGAACGTCTCCAGATGATCCGAGAGCTCGAGAGGATGCCCGAGCACGAAGCGTTCGATCGGCCTGAGGGTCGGAAGAATCTGGTCGAACACCAAGCGAAGGATCTTGAGCCTGTCCAAGAGGTCGGGTGGAGTCGTTTCAGGAGTTCCGGCCGCGGCGCCAAGGGCGGCTCTCCACCCCATGGAGAAACCTTCCGAACAATGGGTGCCCGGAGTGCTAGGATCGCATTCCGTCAACTGGGTGAGCAAATAGGCGCGGTCCGCCCCGCAATCGTCATCGGTACTTTCCACGCTGTGCATCTGCATGAATCGGCGCGCCGCGCTGTCCGGATAGAGCCGCGCCATGAAGGCAATGAAGCTCTCCCGATCCAAGCGGACGCCGAGATGGCGCAGTAGGTGGCCACCACGGCCTGTGAAGAGCGGGTGACGGAAGAAGAACCAACGGAACTTCTGAATGCCACCAAGGTCGGTTTCCGGATGATAGCCAGGCAATGAGCCAATCACCGCGCGGATGTCCTGCTCCTTTCGGGGATCGAGTTTCGGCGGTTCGAAGCGCTCCGTCAGGACGATGCGCGTGACCAGCTCGACTTTTTCGATCGGCGTGCGCTTGCGCTTCGGAATCGACGCGAGAACCGTCGGTTTCTGCTGAGGCCGCGCGGCCGTCAGCAGGTCTCCGGCGACATATTCTCCCGAAGGATCTCCGAAGAGATCGAGTGGCAGAATCGGGTAGTGGGGCAAGTTCGAAGGCATGATCATGACGATATGCGCTTCGTGGTCCCCCCACTTCGTCAGTGGGCGGAAAAACTTCTGCTTCGCGCGGACAAAGGACCTCGAGGGGCTGAGGTCGATGAGCAGCTTGCACCGCTCCGAACTCCAGCCTTCGATCAGCACGCCGACGGTAATCAGCGTATCGATCCGGCCGCTCTCGAAATCGCGCAGGGCGCAACGGCGACTGTCGCCATCGGTCTCCGTCACGATCAAGCGGGGCTTGGGTGCCCCTTCGGGCGCCCCTGCGTACAGGTAGGCGTAGAGGTCGTAGGCTTGTTGGCGCGACGCGCAGCAGATCAAACCTGCGAGATTACGGTGTTCCGGATCGTATCGGTAGTACCGCACAGCTTCGAAGTACGGCGCGGCGCTCATGATACGGCCGAGCTGTTCGGGCTGGAAATCTCCAGCGACGACAGCAACGCTCGCGTGTTCATCGACTTCAGCGAGCCAGAAACGGACATCCGCAACCAGCTTGAGTTGCATCGCTTCCGTGACCGTCATCTCGTGGATGAGATCGGGGAAGTAGCGGCTGAGGTGGCGGTCCTGGTCGTAATCCGGCGTAGCCGTCAGTGCGATCCGGATCGCGCGGAAATCGAAGCCCTTGCGAAGCATCTCCATGCGCGACGCGGTCATCGCATGATGCGCCTCGTCGGCAAAGATGAGCGCCGCCATGGCAATCTGCCACGGCAGCTTTCCATGCGCCTTGAAATGGTTCTGCAGGATCTGATACGTCGTGACGTTGACGCCTCCGACCACGAGCTCCTTGGCTTCCCCGTAAAAGACGCCGACCTGCCCTTCGGGCAAGGTACGGCGAAATTCTCTGGCCGCCTGCTCCACCAGAATCTTCGTCGGCACGATGAAGACCGTCGTCAATCCGGCGTTCTGCGCGATGCTGCGGGCGATGACGGTCTTGCCGATTCTCGGTGGAAGAATGATGCGCCCCATCGGAGATTGGAGGTCCGCTTCGGGACGCGTCGCCACGTCGATCAGGTACTCGGCGAAATCCTCGAAGACGCCGACCTGTTCCGGACGCAGATCATCCGGCGCCGGGCTTTCAGACGAGGCCATAAGGCGTTTTGCGGCCGTCAGCAGCCGCTCTTCAAACGCGCCGTGCTCTCGCAACGGTTCGAGTGTGGGCAGCTGCATGGAAACCGAACCCTTTCTTTTTTGGCCGTCAGGCGTTTCGGGACGGGTAGATGCGGAAGGATCTGCGTGCATGCGGACGGGCCGAGTACAACACAAAAAGCCGTTGCTGTCAACGGCTTTGGTGGCACTTATGCGATCTTTTCGATCTGAATGGCGGTGAAGGGCTGGCGATGGCCGTTGACGCGCTTGTAGCGGCTCTTCGGCTTGTACTTGACGATCTGGATCTTGGCGGCGCGGCCATGCTCGACGATCTTCGCCGTGACCTTGGCGCCGTCGACGGTCGGAGTGCCGAGCTTGAGGTTCGTGCCGTCTTCATCGGAAACCAAAAGCGTCGCGAGTTCCAGGGTGGAACCGGCGTCGGCCGCGAGCTTCTCGACCTTCACGGTCTGGCCTTCCTTGACCTTGTATTGTTTGCCGCCGGTGGAGATGACTGCGTACATAAGGGTTTTATCTGAAAGTAGGCCCATTCTAGCAGGGCCGCCCGGAGGCGTCAACCCCCGGCTTTGAGGGGCTTTTCGATGGAAAAGACGCAATTCACGTGGCGGGCAACACGGGCTCAGACAATGACCGTTTGAAAGCATTCCCTGGAAGCGCGTTCCGCAAACGCACCAAGAAGACGCCGCTCACGATGATGATCGCGCAGCCGATAAGGGTCCAACCGTCGGGCGCTCCGCCGAAGAAAAGCGCTCCGGCCAGTATCCCCCAGATGATCTGCGTGTAGTGGAATGGCGCGGCGACCGCGATCGGTGCATAGCGGAAAGATAACGAGGTGAGCAGCAGGCCTGCGCCGAATGTCGCGCCGCCGATTGCGAGCAAGAGC
>CAYYII010000021.1:0-9314 GCA_964471445.1 uncultured Gammaproteobacteria bacterium | reverse complement strand
GGGACATAGGTCCTGAACGCTACTTCACGAGCGGCTTGAAGCGCGCGCCGACCGTATCGAACTTGATCAGCTTGTCGGCGGTTTGGATGCTGAGCTGCACGCTGTTGAGCCCCGCTTTGAATTTCGGAAGATCAGCCAGGCGGATTTTCTGGTCGCGCATATGCGTGCCATCCGCGTCCACGACGCGGGAAGGCACCGTCACCAGCATGTTGCCATCCAGTCGGAAGAACATCAAAAATTTCGGCCACTCCTTGAAGGAAAAGCTGTGCTTCTCGTATTCGCTGTCCCATTCGAGATCGCTTTGAATCAGCATGTGTTTATGTGTTGACGATGACTCTTGCCGGTCGCACGATTTTGCCGTGCAGCTCGTAGCCGGTTTGGACTTCTTTCAGGATCGTGCCGTGCGCGCTGCCGCCATCTTCTTCGCCGACAGCTTCATGTTTGGCGGCGTCGAAGGGTTCTCCCAGGGTCGGAATCGCTTTCAATCCGAGGTCTTTCAAACCGTCTTCGAACATGCGGGCGATGTGTTCGACGCCGACGATCCAGTTCGCGACGTTCTTATCTTCAACTCCCGGTTTCGTCGCCATCGCTTGCTTCACGTAGTCGAGAATCGGCAGGAACGGCTCGACGACTCGGAGGACGGCGTATCCGCCCATTTCGGCCCGCTCGCGGGCGACGTCTTTCTTCAAATTCTGATAGTCGGCCAGCGCGCGCTTCCAGTTCGCTTCATGCGCCGCGCACTCCGCGCAGACTTCTTCTTGGTTCGGATTGGGCGCTTCAACCTGTCCTTCTTTTTTATGTTCGTGTTCCATATCAGCTTTTCAACGTTTGAATGGCGTTTTCGAGAAGGCCGGCGTGCGCATCGTAGTCCATGCGCATGGGGCCGAGGAGGCCGATCAAGCCGTGGGACTTCCCCATCGGCGCGCGAGCGACCAAGAAGCCGCATTCCGCACCGAATGGATTCTCCGCGCCGATCAGGATCCGCACGTCGTCGCCGATCGTCGGGAAGATCTGCTCCATCGTCTCGTCGAGGTGATCGAGGACGCGCGACATCGAGGCCACGAGGGCGAACTGGCGGAACTCCGGCTTGGCGAAAAGATTCGAGAGGCCCGTGTAGTACACGTCCCGTGGAGCGAAGGCGACCAGCGCGGATTCTGTCGAGAGCTCAGCTAGCGCTTTGGCCGCGCGCCGCAGGCGCTCATCGTCCTCTTGAACCCCGTGTATGACCTCCTCTAATGCTTCGACGCTGGCGGTGCCCGGTTGTTTCTTTTCGAGAAAGCGCTCGACGTAGTAGCGGTATCCTTTCTCAGATGGCGCGCGGCCGGCTGAGGTGTGCGGTTGCAGCAGATACCCCAGTTCTTCAAGTTCGGAGAGCTCGTTACGAACCGTCGCGGATGAAACATCGAGACCCGATTCATCGGCTAGCCACGCCGAACCGACCGGCTCCGCCGTTTTCACGTAGCGACGGACCGTCAGTTTCAGCAGGGTTTCTTTACGCGCATCAAGCTGGTCCATACGTTCTAGCACTCATTCTAATAGAGTGCTAATTCTGCGTCAAGCCGTTTTTGCCTTCTTGACAAAGTCACGGACCTCTGCAAAGATACCGCTGCCCGGGTGAAGAAGGGGTATGGCCATGTCGGCCTTACCTCAGGCGATCATCTCGACTTTCACGCTCGAACAGCTCGCGCGTCTTCGGACGTGTGCAGCCATCCCGACGCGGAAGGACGCAATCCGGGGCGGTGAGCCTCCCCAGCACCGGATTCCAGCCAAGTAGACAACCTTGGCTGTCGCGTGTCATGAGATGAGGTACTTTTGAAAGGTCGTTTCCTGACAGGGACGGCCAGAGGCGGACTATCCAGCTGACAGCGAAGTAAGCCTCGTACGTGAGGGCGGCGCGTGACTACCGCGCGTCGCATACCCCGCCTCACGGACCAGACTGAAACCATCAGCGGCGCAACGGAGCGTGCATATCTCCCTTCGAGGTGAGAACCGCTTCGTTCCTCCGGCCTCTTCGGTAGTGCCTCCACCGAAAAAGGCCGTCCGGCGCCACCTTGGATAGGCTTGCAGATCTACTCTCGACGGATCCTCCTCGCAGGATCCGTTTTCTTTTTGCCAAAGAAAAAAGCCCCGAACATTCAGGGCTGGCGCCTGCGCCGAAATAAAGGCCTGGGCGAGAGGAACATCGGGGAGTGCTTGGTCGGCGAGATCTTTCGCGGGGAACGCGGATAGACGCTTGCGCGGCGCATTGGCACGTGCGCGTAGGTGGCCAGCACGAACGGGCGGATGAGGGCCGCATCGCCGTAAAACGGAGCCGCGATGACCGAGGCGATGAGATCGTCCCGTTTCGGATACGCAGGCTCGACAAGCAAGACGTGCAAGATGCTGATGCCGCCGAACGCATCGGCATCTGGCGCGAGCGCGCCGGAAGGATCGTCCGACCCGTCTGCAAACCTCATGCCGAGACCGATCGTCGTGACGAGCAGGAACCCGAGACGCGGTACGGCTCCGATCATCGCTTCCTCCCGAACGCGACCTTGACCAATCTCCATGGCCAGGAGGTGCGTGCACGATCCCAGGCGTTCAAAGCGACGTTCACGGCGCCGAGCGCAAGATCGAAACCTCGGTCGAGCAAGATGGTCGAGACGTCGCGTGGCTGTTTGCTGGATCCCATGAATCCTCCTCATTAAGAGGATGGCATGAAAAACGCACCGCGTCAACCTACAGCCAGCTGCGCGGAATGACGTTCTTGCGAAGCAAAAACTTATAACCTTCGACCAGCCACAAGACCGATGAGCTTATGAGAATCGCGAGCGACCATTCTTTCCAGCCGACGGCCGCCAGGCCGAAGAGCGATTCCAAACCGGGCACGTATAAAATCAAGGCCGCCAACGCAATGGAAATGCCCACTCCACCCAGCACCCACGGGTTGGAACGGAAGCCAAGCGCAAGCACGGAGACGGTCGCGGAACGAAGACTGAAGACGTTCCAAAGCTGGAAAAACATCATCGTCAAGAACGCGAGCGTGCGGGCATAGGCTTCACCGTGACGGCCGTCGGCCCACCGGAACACGAGGAGCGTGCCGACCGCCATGAGTGCGGCGGTCAGGACGGTCAGCGCGAGCACGTTGCGCGAAAGCATACGATCGTCGGCGCGCCGCGGCGGATGCGACAACTCGTTCCCCTGGCGCCGTTCGGCGGCCAAGGCCACGCCAGCGAACCCGTCGGTCACGAGATTCAGCCAGAGGATTTGCGCGGGTAAAAGCGGCAGTGGCAATCCGAACGCGAGGGCCGCGAGAATGGTCACAACCTCGCCGACGTTGGTCATCACGAGATATGCGACCGTTTGCTTGACGTTGCGATAGACGATCCGCCCTTCTTCGACAGCGGCGACGATCGAGACGAAGTTGTCGTCGGCAAGCACCATCTCGGCGACTTCCTTGGTAACGTCCGTGCCGGAGACGCCCATCGCCACTCCAATATCGGCCCGCT
Source organism: uncultured Gammaproteobacteria bacterium (assembly GCA_964471445.1). GTDB lineage: Bacteria > Patescibacteriota > Patescibacteriia > SG8-24 > DYFX01 > DYFX01. Next base: position 5,826 of record CAYYII010000021.1, on the reverse strand, counting down.
TCAAGGCAGGCGCGTCATTGATGCCGTCGCCGGTCATGGCGACGGTGTGACCGAGAGCTTGAAGTGCCGTGACGACGCGCAGCTTCGTCTGCGGCGAAACGCGCGCGAAGACGGCTGCCTCGGCCAGGATCGCGCGCAGTTCCGTTTGCGTCATCGCCGCGACCTCGTCGTCGATAAAAACCTTGCCTTCGACGGATTCCGCACGATCGAGAATGCCGACTTCGCGGGCGATGGCGACGGCCGTCTCGCGATGATCGCCGGTATTCATGATGACGCGGATGCCGGCCGCGCGGCAGGCCAGGATCGCCGCGCGGGCGTCCTTGCGCGGAGGGTCGATCATGCCGACGAGCCCGAGGATTGTCAGGCCGTGCAGATCCTTTTCCCGCACTTCGTTTTGGGAGGCCTCGACGCGCTTGAAGGCCACGGCCAAGACGCGCAAGGCCTGGTCGGCCATGGAACGCGTCGCATGCGACAGACGTCCCATCGAATCCGGAGAGAGCGAATGCCCGACGCCGCCTTCGGAGACGAAAGCGGACATGCCCGCGATCGATTCGAAAGCGCCGACGATCATGATCTCGCGCCTCGGCTTGTCGCCAGGCGCCGTGTATTCATGCAGGATCGCGCGGTATTTCCGCTCGGAAGTGAACGGGATCTCGTCCAGCGTACGCTCACTGCGCAGGAGATCGTTTTTTTCGTAGCCGCCTTTGCCGGCCATGACCAGAAGTGCGGCTTCGGTCGGATCGCCTATGGCGATCCAGCGATCGTTCTGCCGCTCGACCGCGGCACGATGGCAAAGCGCCGCGATGCGAAGGAGATGCAACAGCGACGGGTGCTCGGCCGGCAGCGCCTTGGCGCCATTGATAACGAACTCCCCTTGCGGCGCCCAGCCCTCGCCCGTCACCTGAATCTCATGTGACATGGTAAAAACCTTGCGGACCGTCATCTGGTTTTCGGTCAGGGTGCCGGTCTTGTCGGTGCAGATGACGTCGACGGCCCCGAGCGTTTCGACGGCCGGCAGGCGGCGCGTGATGGCGTTACGCTTCGCCATGCGCTGCACGCCGATCGCGAGGACGATAGCCAAGACCGCGGGCAACCCTTCTGGGATGCTCGAAACCGCCATGGCGACCGCGACCAGGAACATGTCGAACGCCGCCACGCCTCGCCACACCCCGACGAAAAAAATGGCCCCAGCACAGGCGATCGCCCCGATCGCCAAATTGCGTCCGAGTCGATCGATGCGCCGCTCAAGCGGGGTTTTTTCGCGCGTGATGACCGAGAGCGAGCCGGCGATCTCCCCGAACGCCGTCCTGAGGCCGGTTGCCGTGACGACGCCCGTGCCTTCGCCCGACACCGCGAGCGTCCCCATGAACGCCATGGAGCCGCGATCCCCGAGTGCGGCGCCTTCAGGCGCGGCGTCGAGCCGCTTCGCGGAGGACATCGATTCGCCGGTCAACGCCGATTCGTCGATTTCAAGATCACGCACGCTGACGAGCCGGAGGTCCGCCGGCACGCGATCGCCTTGGCCGATCAGCACAATGTCTCCCGGCACGAGCTTGGAGGACTCAAGGCGCGCCACGTGGTCGCCGCGCTTGACCGTGACGGTCGGCACGACGAGATCCTTGAGTTTTGAAAGCGCTGTCTCCGCCTTGCGTTCCTGCGCGAAACCGATCACGGCGTTGGCGAGCACGATGATGCCGATCGCGGCCGCGTCGAGCGCATGCCCGGCGAAGAGCGAGATGCCGGCCGCGGCGAACAGGACGCCTACCAGGACGTTCTTGAACTGCCTCAAAAACAAAACGAACCTCGACGTCGCGTGTTCGACGGGAAGCTCGTTCGAGCCGTGGAGCAGGAGCCGCGCGGCGGCTTCGTCATCGGACAAGCCCTCGATGGACGATCCGAGCGCGCTCAGCGCCTCATCGGCTCCCAGGGCATGCCATGGGCGTTCAGGATTTTTCTTCATCGTCGGTTTCGCGGATTTCGGAAAGCAGCACGTTCTCGACGCGAATGCCGCGCGGAAAGAAGATGCGTTCGAGCTCCTGCTTGGTCTCGATTTCGATCTGATCGCGCCGCGTCGTGATGGCGTCGGCGAAGCTGAAGCGCGCCGCGATCATTCGCATGCGGCTCCGGATTGTCGGGCGGACGATCTTTTGAACGAAATCGTCGCCAATCGTCTGCCAGATCGTCGGGATCTGCTCGATATCGAGGCGAAGCAGGACCGTTCCTTCGACCGACACGCGCTTGCCATCGGCAGTTTGCGCGACGACCGGTTCATCCCCCAACGCTTTGGCGTGCGTCGGATCAAATTCTTCCGAGATCGAATACTCGAGAGTTTGTGTATTGAAAAGCTTGGCTTTCTGCCAGAACGGAATCTTCAAATGCAACCCAGGCATCATGACTTTTTTCAAAACGCCGCGGCCCAAATCGTAGACGCAAGCGACGTAGCCCGGCGGCACATGGATGAAGAGCCCTTTCAGGACGTCTTCGACCACGAACGAATACATCATTTGATCGAGGCGGTCGGCCATACCACGCGGCGAAGGTTAGAAACGGTCAACGAAAACACCATCGAGGTCAGCACGAACAGGCTTTTGACCATCGGCAGGATCGAGAGTACCACGACGGTAAAGAGCGGGAAAGCGTAGCGATAGACGGCGTCCTGCTTCTGAAGCAGGTGCGCGACCTTGCGCTGCTGCCAGGAAATCTCGAGGAAGAAAAGGAGGCCGACGCCCAGCGCCCAGAGGATGTTGCGCTTGCCGAGTTCCGCTCCGAAAAACGTCGTATTGATGGGGTGATCGAGATGCGCGTTGATGCCGCCCAGGAAGACCTGATAGAGCACGACCAGGGCGAGAAGCTGCACGAGCAGAATCAAGGCCTTGGCCCAATGGCTGACTTTCTTCGTTTTGAGAAACGCGCGGATGTGCTCGTTGGCCAGGACGCTGTCGTATTTGAAGCGCTCCTGGATGTCTGCGACCTCTCCTTCAAGCTTTTCATAGCGGGCCGCGTCTTTTTCCGCTTTGATGTTGAGCGGCATGAGCGCGAGGCGCAAGAGAAATGTCATCTCGATGACCGCCAGGCCCAAGCTGCCAAACGCGACGGTGTCGTAGAAGAAGAGGAGAAGATCAAGCAGCGGAGTGACCAGCAGATTGCGCCAGATTTCGACCATAGTCTTCAGGATGTGATGCAATCAGTATAGCAGCTTCGACGTCGCGAAGCGAGGTCGCCTGGTTCAATTTCATCCGTATTTCCTTGCTCTGGTGACCGCCTTTGAAATACCACGCGAAATGCTTGCGCATCAGCGTGACGCCGCGCTCTTCGCCGTACCGAGCGATCATCAGCGTGACATGATCGAGTACCGTCCGGACACGGGTTTCCTCGTCGATGACGGTCGAAATTTTTCCGTCTCTCAGGAGCTCTTCGATCTGTTTCAAGATCCACGGATTGCCGAGTGCACCGCGCGCGACCAGTGCGCCGTCGGCGCCGGATTGCGCGAGTGCGGGCACCGCCGCTTCCGGCGTATGCACGTCGCCGTTCACGAGCACCGGAATCGACACGCGCTTCTTCACCTCGCCGACCATCGTCCAATCGGCGATGCCGGAGTAGCCTTGCGCCTTCGTGCGTCCATGGACGGTCAGCAAATCGGCGCCGGCCTGTTCCAGAATCGGCGCGAAGTCGAGACACTCGCGCGGATCGCTCCAACCGAGACGGATCTTGACCGAGAGCGGCACGGAGATCGCCGCTTTCATCTTGCGGATGATCTCGGCCGCGCGTTCCGGCTCTTTCATCAAGGCGGCGCCGTTGAAATTCGACGTGATCTTGTAGACCGGGCAGCCCATGTTGATGTCGATGCCGTCCGGATGGAAACGTTCTTCGACGATGCGCGCGGCTTCGGCCATTGTGTCGGGATCGGCCCCGAAGATCTGCTGGATGATCGGACGCTCGGCTTCCTCGAAGGCGCACATAGAAAGGGTCTTGTCATTCATGCGCACGAGCGCTTCGGACGAGACCATTTCGCGGAACACAATCTTGGCCCCGAAGCGCTTGGCGATCACGCAGAATTCGGAGTCGGTCATGTCGGCCATCGGCGACAGGGCCACGATCGGTTTTTCGGAGGTTTTCCAGGAAAACATAACGCCCCAGGCTACCACTTTCGGATGCCGAAAGCAAGCCTAGCGTTCTTGCGCGCCCGTCGCGGTTTCAAGATCGTGATGCCGCTTGCGAATCCAGAGATAGAGGAAGGCGGGCAGTCCAAGAGCGAGCAAGACATTGCGGAACAGGAAGATCGGAGGAGCGTATTTTTCGAGCGTCGATTTTCCGAAATCACCCGGCACCGCAAAAGAAACATTCCAGATACGGTCGGCGATTCTTATTTCACGTTCCGTCGTCAAGCGATGTGCAGGATCGATTTCAGCGTCGTGAAGATACAGGTCGGACCCTCCCAACACGGACACGCTCGGATCGTAGACATAGACACGCATCTCGGCGGGGATGGGCGTTTGACGCAGCGCATTCGGAAAGAATTGATCCGATTTGAACGCCGCGCCCGCAACGCCCAGCAGGTGCGCCTGCCGATCTTCACGCGTCGCAGTCGCCGTTCCCCGCGCATAGACCGGAAGATAGACGATGAAGCCGCGACGCGTCCCCGTGCCCGTACGCAGCGTCAGCGGCGTCGTCACAGCGCGCGCACCGCTGTCACGAGCAGCGCTGATGGCCGAAAAACGCACAGGGTCGCTCGCTAAATTGAAGTCGCTCGGCGCTGAAAAATCGGCTTGCTCGCTGGAGTAGCCATATTTCGAAACATACCGATCCCCGACCGCATCGTTCGGCGTGATCGTGAATGTCGGATAGCCGTCAGCGCGAAGTCGCTGGATGAACGCGGCCACAGCCTGCGGCTTCACGCGTTCGACGTATCCGAGCAAGTAGATGTCCGATTGGCTTTTCAGGTCCAGCGCCCCGAGAAAAGCGTCGAAGTCGGCACGGTTGACGGACGGATGCGCTTGGAAAAGCCCGTCGATGCCGAGAAGCGGTCTTGTATACAGGTCAAGCGCGCCTTGAAGCGCGGCTGCCATCAGGTCGGCTCGCATGTCAAGGCGCTCTTGCGCGTGTTCTTGCAAGCCCAATCGCAGGCTCTGCCAGCCCAAAAACGTGCACGCAAGCAAGAAGACAAGCAGCCCTCCGAGAGCGACGGAGGCCTGGTCTCTCCCGACGCGTCCTACGAAAGGTCGCGCTGACATCGGGCTTAGATTCGTGAGGACGTACTGGGCGTCGTCGGCATCGCAGCGTTATGTTCTGCTGCGCTCCGCTTCATGCACATGGCGTCGAGACTCCAGGCGCCCGCGCCGGAACAGAACAGCGAGACGGCCATCGCAAGAAGCGAGAGCTCGAGTTCGTACGTATGAAGCGCGGAGACATTTTTCGCAGTTAGAATGGCGATGATCATGACGATCGCCAAGCCCGCCGCCCAGAAACGCGTCGCAAGACCGAGCAGCACGAACACACCGCCGAAAAATTCAACACAAGCCACGAGGAGCGCCATTGCGGAGGGTGCCGGAATACCGAGCTTGCCGAAGAACATCCCGATTCCCTCAAGCCCATGCAGCTTGCCCCAGCCATGCATCACGAAGACAGCACCGAGCGCGAGACGGAGAGCGAGCTTTGCGAAGTCCGCATAGCAAGGTTTGCGCAGCTGAACCATGGCTGAATGATGCGTAAGCGAGTGAAGCATAGGGCGATTATGGCTAAAAGTAGCTTCAAGATAACATAGAGCTGGACACTTCGCCATTCGGATGCTATCTTTCGAGACGCGCGCCGCGTTCGTCTAGCCCGGTC
>CAYYII010000020.1:0-9354 GCA_964471445.1 uncultured Gammaproteobacteria bacterium | reverse complement strand
GGATCCAGGTCGTCAAATCGTAGACGCTGCCGTTGATGGTCGACCAGCAGCTTGTGCCATCCTTGTGGGTGGCAACCTCGGTCATCGCGTAGGTCTTGGCGCTGCCGGATGTATCAGTCGACGTCGGGGCGGGGGTCGGAGCAGGCTGTTCCGAAGGCGTCGGCATGGAGTCCACGGAACCGTTCGAAGTGACCGACGCGCCGCAACCGGCGCCGATAAGAAGAAGGAGCGAAGCGAACGTGACGAGGGTTTTTTTAAGCATATATAGCAGGTGAAGAGTGAGGCCAAATTCATCTTATACCTCTTTTGCGAAGACGAAAAGATAACGGGATCGCGAGCAAGACATCTCCTTTTGACGCAAAAAAAGGCGTCCGGATGCACCGAACGCCGCAGTTACTTGTCCTCCGGCGAGCCGAAGTACCCGTGGCCGCCCAAGGATCCGGTGTACGGATTATCGGACGGCGCATGCCGAGTGCTCCTGATCTGGTGAAACTTGCGAGTCAGACCAAGGATGATCAGGCCCACCAATAGGCCGAAGAGAGCCCACGGAAGGCTGAAATCCGTGCTCTCGAAGAGCTGTGCCGGCGCCCAGACCAGCCATAGCAGTCCAGCGAGCGTCGCACCCTCCAAGAGGAACATGGCCGCCCTCAGCCTCAGGCCGAGCGTGCCTCGCCAAGCGGGCAGCAGATCGCTGGCATCCCAGAAGATCGACAGACCGAACCCGATGAACCAGCTTCTGGCCGACTCGCTATCACCTCCCTGATAGGCGATGAGGATGCCGACCCAGGCGAGCACACCCACCTGAAGAGCCGAACCCACGATCATGATCGTATGCACCGATGAACGCACCCGATTCGCTTCCATGCAAACCTCCTCTGCATCCCACCATGGACTGCGCTCATGTTTCTAAAAATCAAACGTCCCCCCGAGGTGTGGGAGGACGCGGGGCTGACTGAGGCGGGTGCGACGGGCTACGAGGAGAACGAGCTCGCGTCGGGATCGAGGAGGAGATCGTCGTCCTCGAAGCTTCCCGGCGGCGGCGGCACGCACTGCGGCATCATCTCCGGATCCTGGATGATGCCGTCGATCACCGCTGTGACACGGGGCTCGTGCAGCTTCGCCCCGCAGGCGATGATGATCTGGGCGTCCTCGAGGTCCAGGGTGCCCCTGAGCCCGACCAGGACGTCGATCGGGTGCTGATCGGGGTTGGCGTTGCACAAGGCTCGGAGGGCACCGGAGCGGATCGAGGGCAGGGCGGAGATATCGAAGCGGCTCGACATGTTGTTCGTCACGACGGGGCCTTCTTTCCGAGTTTGAGGCTCAATGGGTTGCCGGTTGCGGTCGGTTGGGCCTGAAATGTACTGACAGGCACGATTCTCGATGCTGGTAGAATAGCATAAAATTATACTTTTGTCAATAGTTATTGACACTTAATGCTTTTATCAGCATTTTTGGTTTATATGTCGTAGAATTCGCAAATTTTTGCCTGACAACAAAAAACCGTCCGCGAGTGGACGGCCGACTACGTGAGGCGTGCTTGGTGACGTTCCAGCCAATGCTGTCCCGTGGACGTGATGGTCACGATGATGCCGGTCACATCAGGCGGGACATGCCGGGGAGGAGCTTTTTCGAGCTTGATGAGGCCTTTTTCAGCCATTCCTTGAACGAAGGCCCATTGCCTGTGAGGCGAGAGATTGCTTTCCCGCAAAAGCGCCGTTCGCCCTGGATGGATCTTGGTCATGCCCATCTCGGAGCGGTTGAGCACGAGCAGCACCATCATGACATTTCGCGTTTGTCGCCTTCTGCGATAGTGAAGCACCATGAGTGCCAGCATGATGAGAAACAACATGCCTCCCACGAAAGGGCCGAAGACCGGGACCAACAGAAGGCCGACAACGAAGGTCAGCAGCGGAAAGAGCTTTCTCATGAAGCATTTCTCCTGGTTGAACGCTGTTTTCATACCGGAAATGAAGGGTCTTGTCAATTCTCTCCCCTTCGCCTATACTCGGCATGGCTATAAAGGGCCACCGGGCGGCCCTTCCTAACTCTTAAGAAAGCCCGAATTTATTTAGGTAAAACCTAATTCTTAAAGCTCCTATGTCAGAAACCAAAGGTTCGTACGTCGACCTGAAGACGCTCCTCGCCGATAAAGAATGGCTGAAGATCCCGAAAGTCGGGGACGTCGTCAAAGGCATCATCATCTCGCTTTCCAAGAACGAAATCCGCATCGACATCGAAGGGTATAAGACCGGCGTCGTCCGCGGCCGCGAATTGTTCGCCGAAGCCGTCGAATACGCCGATCTCGCGCTCAACCAGGAAGTCGAAGCGACGGTCATTGATCTCGAAAACGAGCTTGGCGAAGTCGAGTTGTCGTTCCGCTACGCTGGCCAGCAGAAAGCTTGGGAAGTCCTCCGCAAGCTCATGGAATCCGGCGAGCTCGTCGACGCCAAGATCATCGAAGCCAACAAGGGCGGCCTGCTCGCGAACGTCAACCACGTGAACGGCTTCTTGCCGGTCTCGCAGCTCTCCCCCGACAACTACCCGCGCGTCTCCGGCGGCGACAAGATCAAGATCCTCGAGAAGCTGAAGAGCTTCGTCGGCACCTCGATGAAAGTCAAAGTCATCGATGTGAACGAGCGCGAGGAGAAGCTGATCGTCTCCGAGAAGTCCGTGTGGGAAGAAGCGCAGAAGGGCGTGCTCGACAAGTACAAGCTCGGCGACGTCGTCGAGGGCGCGATTACCGCGATTGCCGACTTCGGCGTCTTCGTGAAGTTCGACAACCTTGAAGGCTTGGTCCATATCTCCGAGATCGCCTGGCAGCGCATCGACCACCCGCGCGACCTCTTGAAAGTCGGCGACGTCGTCAAAGCCGAGATCATCGGCATTGAAGGCTCCAAGATCTTCCTCTCGATGAAGAAGCTCATCCAGGATCCGTGGAAGACCGTCACCGAGAAATATAAGATCGGCGACAGCGTCGAAGGCAAGGTCCTTAAGATCAATCCGTTCGGCTTCTTCGTCGAATTGGACAAGGACATCCACGGCCTCGCCCACATCTCCGAACTCTCCAAGAAACCGGTCAAGAACGTGTCCGACATCGCCAAGATCGGCGACACGATGACCTTCAAAATCGTCTCGATCGAGCCGGAACAGCATCGCCTGGGCCTCTCGCTGAAGGCTTTGGAAGAAGGCGGTTCCAGTGAGGCCGAGGCTCCCAAAGCCAATGCCTAAATACGTCATTCGCAATCTCATCCTTTTCTTCCTCGTGCTGATCGGTGTCGGCGTGGCGTTTTCGACGCTCTCGCTGTCGCGCGGCCGCTCCCAGAACGTCGATCTCTCGACGCTCGCGAAGCAGATCCAGCAGGGCGAAGTGAAGTCGATCGAAATTCACGGCAACGACATCAACGCGACGCTTGCCGACGAGACGAAGGAAAAGACCGTCAAGGAATCGGGCGACTCGCTCGTGTCGGCCTTGCGCGATTTCGGCGTCGACGCCGAAAAATTGCAGAGCCTGAACCTCGCGGTCAAGCAGCCCGGCGGCATCGGCTACTGGCTGTCGGTCCTCCTGCCCATCATCCTCCCCTTCCTGCTCATCGCTGGGTTCGTGTATCTCATGATGCGCAACGTCCAAGGCCAGAACATGCGCGCCATGATGTTCGGCCAGTCGAGCGCCCGCGAAGTGCCGAAGGACGGCAAGAACCGCGTGACGTTCAAGGATGTCGCCGGCGTGAAAGAGGCCAAGGAAGAGCTGACGGAAGTCGTCGACTTCCTGCGCAATCCGAAAAAGTTTTCGGCGCTCGGCGCCAAGATCCCGAAGGGCGTACTGCTCATGGGTTCTCCGGGTACGGGTAAAACCCTGCTCGCGCGCGCCGTGGCCGGCGAAGCCAACGTCCCCTTCCTCCACATCTCGGGTTCCGAATTCGTGGAAATGTTCGTGGGCGTCGGCGCCTCGCGCGTCCGAGACCTCTTCAGCAAGGCAAAGAAAAGCGCTCCGTGCATCATCTTCATCGACGAGATCGACGCCGTCGGCCGCCAACGCGGTTCGGGCGTCGGGGGCTCGCATGACGAGCGCGAACAGACGCTCAACCAGATCCTGACCGAGATGGACGGCTTCGAGCCGAACATCGGCGTCATCGTCCTCGCAGCGACCAACCGTCCCGATGTGCTCGATCCCGCGCTTCTCCGCCCCGGACGTTTCGACCGCCGCGTCGTCATCGATCCGCCGGACCTGAACGACCGCGAAGAGATCCTGAAGATCCACGCCAAGAAAAAACCGATCGCGGCAAGCGTGAACTTGCGGAAGCTGGCCGAACGTACGCCCGGTTTCTCCGGCGCGGACCTCGCGAACCTGATGAACGAAGCTGCGATCCTGGCCGCTCGCAAAGACAAGACGGAGATCGACGAGCCCATGCTTCTCGACTCAGTCGAAAAAGTCATGCTCGGCCCCGAACGCAAGAGCTACATCTTGAACCCGCACGAGAAGAAGGTCACAGCCTATCATGAAGCCGGCCACGCCCTCGTCGCCGCGTTCTCGAAGCACGCCGACCCGGTCCACAAGATCTCGATCATCTCGCGCGGCTTCGCTGCCGGATACACGATCAAGCTCCCGACCGAGGACAAGCGTATGCACACGAAGAGCGAATTCATTGACGACATCGCGGTCGCCCTCGGCGGCTACGTCGCGGAACGCGAGATCTTCAACGAGCTGACGACCGGCGCCTCGAGCGATCTCCGCAAGGCGACTTCGATGGCCAAGGACATGATCACGCGCTTCGGCATGTCGGACGTCCTGCCGCCCCGCACGTACGGCGAGCACGAGGAAATGATCTTCCTCGGCAAGGAGATCCACTCGCAACGCGATTACAGCGAGAAGATCGCCCAGCAGATCGACGACGAAGTCGCGGCCCTGATCCAGAACGGCAAAGCGCAGGCGGAAAAAGTCATCCGCGAGCAGCGTGCCAAGATGGACAAGGTCGTCGAAATCCTGCTCAAGCAGGAGACGATTGAAAAAGAAGAATTCGCGGCGCTCATGGCCGCGTAAAAGAAAAAGAGCCTTCGGGCTCTTTTTCTTTTTGTCATCCCGAGCGTAGCTGAAGGATCTCTTGCCCGATAATACCGATACCGACAGCCTCCCCCTCATGCGAGCAGGGCTCCTGACCGAAAACAAAAGACCCCACTTCTCTCCAGAAGCGGGGCCGGGCCAGAGACGTTGGGGTTGTCAGCCGCCGTCGGACGGCGCGGCCGCCGTGGCGACGAGGACGATGCTGCAGGGGCCGTAGAAGTCCATGAGCGGGACGCGGAAGTACCCGCTCTCGTTCTTGTGGACGATCACCCGCCTCATCTCCGGGCAGTCGCTCTCGATGAGGGCGCTGTTCCCGGGGATGGCGGTGCCATCGAGCAGGATCACGCCGGGGTTGGGGTACTTCATGGATCCCTTCTCGCAGCCGGTGGCCAGGAACAGGGTGCAGAACAGTGAGATCGACAGGGTGCGCATCGTTGCCTCCTTGGGTGGTTCGCAGCCGTTTCAGTTATATAGATACTAGCACAAAAAATGGATTTTGTCAATAGGAGCAGACAAGATCATGCTGTCACACGGACGTCTCTTAGCGAGGTCTCCACAACGAAAAGAACCGGCTCCCAAACAGGGCCGGTTCTTACTTGAAATGCACCAGCGCTATCATGTTTCGGAAGGGGGTTTCAAGATCGTCGGGCGCATTCGGAGATTCAAGATGCCGCGGGGCGCGACGACCGGCGGCATGACTTCATGGATGATCTGCTGACCGCTGCCGAAACCCGGAGCGCGCAAGAACAGGACCGTGCCAGGACCGGTCAGAAATTGGTCCGTCTGGCGGAGGTGCCGGTAATCGGGCGGATCGGTCTCCGGCGCGTACAGACGAATCCAAGCCGACCCGAACATGGTGAATGTGACACTCAGGAGACGGTCGGTGGCACGATCCCGATGCGGCGAGATCCAATCGCGGTCGTCGCGATACTGCTGATAGCCGATTTCATTCAAAAGCCAGGGCTCCAGTTCCGGGTACGCGTGAAGCATCGGCTGCGTCAGCGCGGAAAGCGCCCGGCACAGCTCCGTGCCAACCGGCACGTCGGCGTGATCGAGCGGATGATAGGCACGTTCATGCATCTGGCGGACTTCGTTGGCCGCGCCCTTGTTAATCGGATAGTTGACGTGATCTCCGACTTCGAGGCGTTGGCGGCGGATCTCTTCTGCCAAAGCGGCGTTCAGCTCGTCGGTGACCGCGTTCGATGCAAAAGCGTAGCCCGCAACGCGTGTGCGTTCGAGGATGGCCTGAAGATCGAAGCTGTCGCGGAAAATGCGCATAGGTTTGCCAAACGGTTGTACCGCATCCGGAGGAAAAGAAAAAGAACCGGCTCTTGAAGAGACGGTTCAGCCAGGCAAAGATCGCGGAGACCGGGGCGGTTTGGACATGGCGCGCGGCAGGTGCTTTCCCCGTTTGGCACGCCTGCGCTCGCGCCAACGGGTCGCCGAAGTGAGGCCGGCGTTCGCCGTCGCGTGTACGAGAACGACGATCAGCACAGCGACATAGGCGATGAGTACCATCGCAGGGCCACCGAAGATCATGACATCAAGCTGATAGTCGCCTTCCATGGGCTTCTTCCTTTGTAGGGGATGCGGGACGGGCGCATGAGCATCCGATCCATGAAACATGGTTTGCAGCGGCCGGTCTAGCGTCACGAAGCAACGAGCGGCGAACCGGCGGCTTTCAACAAACCTTCCACGTACGGCGAGAGTTCGCAGCATTCGCAGCGTGACACGGCACACCGGATGAAATGACCGAGAAGGCGGCGGGGCTGGGAACGTTTCTTCCCAGGCAGCGCTTGCGGAAGCACGTAGCAGACGCCATCGGAGAACACCATGAACGCCTCGTAGACCCTTTCCGTCCAGCCATCGGCGAGGAGGAGCGAGCGCTCGCTTTCGTCGAGCTCTGCCCAAATCGAGGAAAGGACGAGCTTTTTCGCGGAACCGGACTCACCTTGATGGTTTCGCACTTCGCGAGCTCGATACGCCATACCGAGCGGTCCTGACGCACCGAGCACTCCCAAGCCGAGCAACGCCTGTTCTTGAAGAGCCGTGTCCCCGGCCAGTAAACGCTTCATCAAGAGCACGCCGGGCTGAACCTCTTCGGGCAGGTCTGCCAGCATGACGCGCCACCCACCTTCGATCTGGAAATACGCGAGGATCTGGCGGATCAGCCTTGAATGGAACTCATCGGTCATCGAGTCCTCCTTGTCATCGGTGGCATCAGGACCATTCTCGAGCGGAACGGATTGAAATACCGACGGACGAACATAGCAGGAAAGAGCATCGATGTCAATAAAAAGAACCGACGCCGGGAGGGTCGGTTTTGTGCTATGACGCGTTGCGCTGCTGCTCGTCGAGGCAGAAGTTGATCGTCGCGACGATGGCGGCGGCGCATCCTTGGAACAGGATGGGCGGACGCCCCGGGTCTTCTTCCGGAATCTTCTGCTCTTGGGCGAACCAGGCTAGCGTCTCTTCGTAATGCTCCGGTTCGACCAGATCTTGCACCCGGGCAAGATAGTCCCGCACCGCGACGCGGGAAGACAGGATCCAAACGTTGAATACCGCCTGCGCGTCCATCGCCATCAAGATCGCTTGATCGCCTTCTTCGTCTTCGTCCGGCAAGATCAGATGGAACATGCTGAGCACGTCGTTCGCGTACATGCCCAACGTCTCTTCGCTGATGATCTGATCGCCATCCAAACGCTCGACCAGGTAGCCCCCGGCCCACCCGTCGATCACGATCGCGTCGTGCGCGGACGCTTCCGGCATGTAGCACTGCGCAAGGTCGTTATGCAGTTTTTCGCGTCGAACATTTTCCGTCTCCGGACAGGCTGCGAGCAGGGCACGTACCTGCTCACGGGAAGCGCACACATGAACCCGATTGCCGGTCGCGGCTTCGATGAAGATCAACGCGTTGACGGGCGTGGGCATATTCGGCTCCAAAGGCAGTAGGAAGCCGCGGATCCGATCGCTTGGCATGAAAGCTCCTTGAAAGGCCTGGGCGGATCCTACGCAAAAGCGAGCATGGCGTCAATCCTTGACGACCCTTCTCTTTCCTTTAAAATAGCCGCATGAAAATCTTCGTCGGATCCCTCAATCCCGCCAAGGTCGAGGCCGTGCGCGAACTGCTGGCCGAGTATCCGGAGTTTGCGAACAGCGAAGTCGTCGGATTCGAGGCGGCTTCGGGCGTCTCCGATCAACCCAAGTCGCTCGATGAAACGCTGCGCGGCGCCATGAACCGGGCGAAGCATGCTTGGCAGGAAGCCGGGCTGGCGTTCGGACTCGAATCGGGATTGATGGAGGTTCCCTACACACGGACGGGTCACATGGACATCTGCGTCTGCGCGATCTACGACGGCGAGACGTATCTGCACGGCATTTCCTCGGCCTGGGAATGCCCGCCGGACATGACGAAGATGATGCTCGAAGACGGCTTGGACATGCAGGAGGCATGCTACCGATCGGGCCGCACGACAGATCCGAAGATCGGCTCTTCGATGGGCGTACTCGGCCTCTTGACGGAAGGCCGACTCGATCGAAAAACCTACACCAAGCAGGCGATCCTGATGGCGATGATTCATCTCAAAAAAACCGAATAAAAATCCGACCCGCGAAAGGTCGGCTTGCGTCATGCCGGAAGAAGTCCGGAGACGGATCGCCCGACCGCATCATTCCCGCGCGCGGCGGCGATCAGCTGAGAAACGGCCTCTTGGACCGCCGGGCACTCATGGACGTTCACAGAATCGACAAGCGCGCGTTGCCCGACGCTCACGATTGCCGGAAGCCATGCAGCATGATTACCCCTCCGGAAGCGTTGAATGCCTTCTGTAAAGCGCAGATACGGCACGTCGTCGTGATGCGCCACGGCCGCACAATCGACGATCACGGCGCGCGTGACGTCGTCCGAGACGCTGCTCTTCACTTGCACGCAAAGGCCGCTGGATCCGGACGGGAGCAGGAAGAGCAAGTCGATCTTGTCCCGCACGTCTTCTTCAATTTTGGGAAGAAAGACCGTGCCGGATTCGGCCAACGCACTCGCCACGCGCGCAAGGGCCAACACGCCGTTGCAGCACCTGACCCAGGTTTCCGCATCCATGCCCAGATGCCTGGAAGCGTTGACGATCTCCCGCGTCAACGATGACGGCAAGCACAGAAACGCCTCCGCGAGCAGGTGATTCACCCGGCACAGCAGGTACTCGTTGGGGCGGAGCAGGAAGTGCTGGCGGATCCCGAGATAAAAAGCGGCCCCCAGGGCTTCTTTCATTCCCGGATGGCCTGCAGACATTTGCTGAATC
>CAYYII010000019.1:0-9760 GCA_964471445.1 uncultured Gammaproteobacteria bacterium | reverse complement strand
GTACCTTTGGATGGCGGACCATATGCGAAGCCGAATTTTGACTGGACTCCTTGGATCGAGGACCGTGCCCGGATCGTGTCCGAAAAAGCTTGGTACGAACTGAACGCGATGAATCTCCTCACCGGCCGCTAGTCAATGTTAAAAAACGCCCCTCGATGCGCATCGAGGGGCGTTTTGCATTCACGGTCGCGCTTGCGTACCGCCGATCGGCATCGATGATGCCTTGCGCTTTTTCATCAGCGCGTCGAGGCTCCACTCTCCGCCTCCATACGCTGCCAGGAATAGGAAGATGAAGCACAGAAGCACCGCCGGCTCGCCCATATTCTGAAGAGGCACGAAAACGTGGCCTTGCGACGCATGGCCCAAGAAGTACGCGACGGCCATTTCTCCGGAGAGCACGAAGGCGATCGGGCGCGTGAAGAGGCCGAGCAAAATGGCAATGCCGCCGAAGAATTCCAAAACCCCCGCGACCATGAGGAGTGTGGTCATCGGGTAACCGGGCGGCATGCCGCCAAACCAGCCGAACAGCTTGAGGCCGCCGTTCTGAAGAAAAACGAAACCCGTTACGACGCGCAATAGGAAAAGGGTGATGCGCACGGCTTGATCTCTGTTCATCAGCATATCGATCGGTACGTGTACGTGAATGATAAATATTTGCGATTTCATCGTATCGCATTCTTACACTCTCAAGAAATCAGCTGGAGCAAAATCGCTGAAAAGAGCCATTTCTATTGGTTTTTATTGACCGAGTGGTTTTCAGTTGGTAAAGTACCGCTGCTAGGAATTACTCCTAACCATCTCTAATGGATTTACGGAACAGGTTCGCGATGAGACGGGATCATCTGGCCAAGGCCGGATTTTTTATGTCTTTTTTTGTACTGGCGCTGGCCTTTCTGGCGATGCGCGCGCAACATGCGTCAGCCGCGGCAGCCATCCCAGTATCACTGCCTTTTACCTACGCCTTTACGACGCCTGGCACGCTGGTCGAAGCCGGAGACATGGATGGCAGCTCGAGTCCCTATTGGTGGCTGAATTCCGGCGGGAAGATGTTCTTCCATGATGGCGTCGGCGGCACGATCCAAGGCATGTTGCCGTTAACCGATCTCTGGGCGCGACTGTACTCACAGAATGACCCCGGGGAAACGGACGACGGCTCGCATCCGCAAAATATTTTCCGCCTGCTGACGCGTCCGACCTGGCAGGACGTCTCGCAAAAAGTGTCGTATCGCATCAACACTTATCACCTGAGCGCGGACGAGCATCGCAGCGAATCGAACGGACTCCTCCTTTTCAACCGCTATCAGGACGGCATGAACACCTATTACGCCGGTGTGCGCGTCGATGGAAACGCGATCATCAAGAAAAAGAAAAACGGCACGTACTATACGATGCGTTCGGCAAAAGCGTTTCCAGGGACGTATGATCGCGACTCGAATCCGAACCTGTTGCCGCTCGACACCTCGATCAAGCTGAAGACGGAGGTGAAAAATCTGGACGCGACGCGCGTCGAAATCAGGCTGTACATGGACGTCGGCAAGACCGGCATCTGGAAGCTGATCGCGAGCACGGTCGATGACGGCGTCTCGTACGGCGGATCGGCCTTCACCCAGCCCGGTCACGGCGGCATGCGCACCGACTTCATGGATGTCGACTTCGACGACTACGAAGTCAAGGCACTCGCGAACTGAACAGAAAGAGGAGAAAACACTTGGAAAACGGGTGTTTTTTCGTTTCATGTAAAAAAATCAGCCCGAGTTTCGTCTCAGCTAGTAGGTAAAAACATTGAAGCGCCGCGCTTCTTGAGCGAACACCATGCGTATGTCGAGCCTCACCCTCCCGCTGAAAAGGGCTTTTTTCTTGCCGGATCCGATGTATCGCGTCAGCTTGATTTTCCTGGGCTTTCTCGCTGTTGGGCTCGTCATCGCTTCAAAAGCCAGGACAACATCGGATATCGCAGGCGACCCATTGCTTCTGGCGTACACAGTTTTCGTCACCAGCTTTGAATTGTCGCGTGTCTTGGGCGCGATGTTTTATAAGAACAATTCGTATCTCGAAGCAATCGAGAGTCCGAACGATCTCTTGACTGGCGAGTTCGAGCCGACGGTCACGATCGTGATCCCTTGCATGAACGAGGAAAAATCGATCGCCAAGACGATCGAAAAGTCGTTCGCAGCCGACTACCCGAAGGAAAAGCTCGAGGTCATCGCAATCAATGATGGCAGCACCGATCACACGGGCGAAGTGCTCAGCCAAATGAAAGAAAAATACCCGGGCCTGATCGTCATCGATTGGAAAAAGAATCGCGGCAAGCGCCACGGCATGGCCGAGGGTTTCAAGCGCGCGACGGGCGAGATCATCGTTCAACTCGACAGCGACAGTTACATCGACCCCCCATCCTTCCGACAGTTGATCGAGCCGTTCCGCAACCGGACGATCGGCGCGGTCTGCGCGCACGCCGATCCGGAAAACGTCGAGAAGAATTTCCTGACGAAGATGCAAGGCGCGTATTACTTTCTGTCCTTCCGCGTTCTCAAAGCGGCCGAATCGACCTTCTTCACCGTCTTTTGCTGCAGCGGTTGCTCTTCCGCCTACCGCAAAAGCATTGTGCTGCCGATCATCGACGAGTGGCTTCAGGAGAAATTCCTCGGCCTGTCCGTCACCTGGGGCGATGACCGCGCCCTGACGAACCGTGTCGTGCGCCTGGGCTATAAGACGATGTACTCGGACGCCGCGCAAGCCTATACGATCTGCCCTGATAATTTGAAACAGCTCCTGAAACAGCAGGTGCGGTGGAAAAAGGGTTGGATGGTCAATTCGCTCTTTGCCAGCAAATTCATCTGGAAAGAGCGCCCCTTCGTGGCCTTTACGTACTTCTTCCCGCTGATCGCCATCACGCTGCTCACGCCGTTCATGGCGACGAAAGCGCTCATCTATAATCCGCTCGTCAACGGTATTCCCCCCTTCTCCTACGTCTTCGGCGTCTTCTTGGTCGCCAGCGTCATTACGATCTATTACCGCTATGTCTCGCGCGAGAACAAATACTGGCCGTATGTCTTTGCCTGGTCGGCCTTGAACATGGTGATCCTTTCCTTCGTCCTGTTCTATGCCGCGCTCAGCATCCAAAATCGCAAATGGGGCACGCGCTGAGGCACTTTGGATATTCTCTCCCTCTCCTATGACGCATCTCGTGAAACAACAGGCAACCTTCGCCCTCGCGGCCGCCGCCCTCTTTGTCGTGATGGGCGTCGGCATGCTTCGCCTGCAAGACGTCGACTTCACAATCCCGCTGCGCTCCTTCAATACAAGCGTCGCGCGCGCGGAATACTCGCGCTTCTCCGGCGAAAGCTTCTTGTCGAGCGTCTTTTCGATCTTTGGCGGAGTCGGCACGACGGCCAGCGACGCCCAGATGAGCGAAAGCGTGCCCGTCCTGCTCTATCACGGCATCGTCCAGAATCCGGATCGTTTCAGCGTGACGTCCGCGCTCTTCAAAGAACAGATGTACGCCTTGAAACAGGCCGGCTACCAGACGATATCCATCGAAGACTTCATCGCGTTCCATCGCGGCGAAAAGAAATTGCCGAAGCGCTCATTTCTTCTGACCTTCGACGACGGGCGCCGGGATAGCTATGAAGGAGCCGATCCCGTACTCGAAGCCCTGGGATTCAAGGCGGTCATGTTCGTCACCGCGGCCGAAGCGGTGCCGGATCCGAAATGGCTGAGCAACTATTACCTCTCGCTCAAAGACGTCAAAAAAATGATCGCGTCCGGGCGATGGGAGATCGGCTCGCATGCCGTGCAGAAAGAGGGCGGCTTTGTCCCGATCAGCGAAACGGAGCAAGGCAATTTCTTGAGCAACAAGAGCTGGCTCGCAGACGAGCAGCGCCTTGAAACCGACGAGGAATACCTCGCACGGCTATCATACGAACTTGCGGAGTCGAAAAGCGGGCTGGAAAACGAGTATCACGTGAATGTCGACGCCTTCGCCTATCCGTTCGGCGATTACGGCCAGCAGACTGTCAATCGGCCCGAAGCGGTTGCGGACATCTCGAACATTATCGGAGCGAAGTATCGGGTGGCCTTTCGGCAAGTCTGGCAGCATGACGGCATGTTCACCCTGAACTATGCCGACGACGACCGCTTGCGCTTGAAGCGCCTGGAAACACCGACGGACTGGACGGGCGCGGAGCTTCTCGCCTATCTCGAAAACAGTTTCGACAAGCCATTGCCCTTCGCCGACGATTTCACGAAAGATACCGGGTGGCGGGCGACCTGGGGAACGGCGCAGCCGATTCCAGGCTGGCTCAGCCTCGCCGCTTCCGACACGACGGGAGCAAGCGTGTTCCTCGACGGCACGCGGCTCTGGAAAAACTACACCTACCGCGCCACGCTCGATTGGACGGCCGGCAGCAACGTGACGCTGCTCGCCCGTTACCGCGACGGTAATAATTACCTCTCGTGCACGTTCGGCAACGGCTACGTCTCGATCGGCAATACGGTCGACGGAAAGACAATGGACCTCCTGCGCAAGGAAAATGCGGTACCCGTCTCTTCCGGCAGCGAAGTCACGCTCGGCATGGATGTCCGCGATCATACAGTCACTTGCCTGAGCAAAGGATCGCCGGTCGCCACGGCGAGCGCGCCGGATACGAGCGGCGGCATCGGCATCAAGACCTGGGACCCGGAGCGGAACGTGGCCAAGATCCATCTCAAGCGGGTGGAAGTCGAATCATTGCCGTAACTCCTCCTATGACGCACGTCATTATTCTCGCCGCTGGAAAAGGGAAACGCATGCGCTCGGAACGGCCTAAGGTCCTGCAGCCCGTCGGCGGCGTGCCGATGATCGAGCGCATCCTGAGCGTCGCTCGCGTCATCTCCCCGCAGCCTCTCGTGGTCGTCGGGCAAAAGGCCGATGAGATCCGCGAAACACTCGACGGCCTGTGCAGGTTCATCGTCCAAAAAGAGCAGCGTGGCACCGGCGACGCCGTCCGCTGCGCGATCGAAGCGTTGGGCGACATCGGTGCCGACTCCGTGGTCGTGCTCCCCGGCGATCATCCCCTGCTCACGGCGCAATCTCTCTATAAAGTGATTGGCGCGCGAGAAGCTTCAAATGCCGCCGTCACGCTTGCGACCGTCCTCGTTCCGGATTTCGACGGCGTGCGCCAAGCCTTCGACGATTGCGGACGAATCCTGCGGGACGAGGAAGACCGCATCGTCGGCATCGTGGAGCGGAAAGACGCGACCGAGGAAGGCGCGAAGATTCATGAAGTCAACGTCAGCACATATTGCTTCCGCGGCGAGTGGCTGCGGAAGAACGTCGCCCGGCTGGCCGCCGAGAACGCGGCGGGAGAATTCTATCTGACCGATCTCGTCGCACTGGCCGTCTCGCAAGGCGAAACCGTGCGCGGGGTCCGGCTCGAAGACGAGCGGGAGGGCATGGGCGTGAACACGCCCGCGCAGCTCATGACGGCCGAGGCCTACTGCTGAGCGAGAAGTGCGCGCCCAACCGAGAGTCCGGCCAAGCCCGGGCTTTCCGTCGGGCGCGCAACACACCATCAGGCACGCCTCATCACATTTCCGCCCAGGAGAACGTTTCATGTCCCCCAAACTCGATGTCGTCGTGTTCGTGCCGATGTACAACGAAGGCGAGAAGATCGCCGACGTCCTCCGTCAGATCCGCGATGTGGCCGGCCAGCGCGTTCGCTGCCTGATCGTCGCCGATGACGGTTCCACCGACGGTTCGGACCGTATCGCTGAGCCGCTCGTCGAACATCTCGTCCGCCTGCCCACCAACAAGGGTAACGGCGCGATCACGCGGAAAGCGCTTAGCTTCATCTCGGAGCAGTGCATGCCCTGTGACGCGGTCATCCGCATCGACGGCGACGGCCAGCACGATCCAGCCCTGCTTCCCCAGGTCATCGACCTGATCGAAGGCGGAGCTGATATCGTCGTCTGCTCCCGGTTCCACGAACAATCGGACACCCATCATGCGCCGCTCGACCGCAAGTGCCTCAACATCGCGGTCGCGGACATGGTGCGCACCGTCACCAGGTGGCCCGTGACCGATGCGCGCAGCGGCTTCCTCGGTTTCCGCTGGGAAAAGCTCGCACCGGTGATCGACAAGCTCGCGACCGAGCGCTATGGCATCCCGATCGAGTTGCTGCTCCGTTTCTGCCACGCCAATCCCGGCTGCCGCTACGCGGAGATCGCGCATCCGGCAATGTACCAGGCCGGGATTTCGGACCGACTCGACCAAAAGTACTGCTGCGAAACGATCGGCGACAAGGTCGGACGGCTCGATGCCGCCTACCGCGTGGTTCTCGAAACCTGCTCGGAAATCGGCCTTTCTCTCTGACGAGGGCGCCCTCGCGCGCCCTTTTTTCTTCCTTTATGACGAAACCCCACCTCTCCCATCTCGGCTTTGCCGCCGCCATCCCCCTTGCGGCGATGGCTTTCCTGTACGCGCCCAATCAATACCGCCCTGAAGCCGCGGCGCCTGTATTGCCATTTCAGTACGACTTCAGTGCAAACGGTCGCCTGCAGGAGGCCGAAACCGCCGACAAAAGCTCGAGTCCGTACTGGTGGCTGAATTCGGGGGCCTATTTCACGCTCTGGAACGGCTACGGCAGCACGGTCCAAAACGAGCTCATGGCGTCCGACAAATGGCGGAAGCTCTACGCGTACACCGATCCAGGCGAGACGGAACACGGCACCCGCCCTCAGAACATTTTCCGCCTGCTGACCAAAGCCGCCTGGACCGACGTCGCCCAAGAAGCGGTCCTGCGCGTGAATCGCTATAACGCGAGTACCGATCCGCATCGCGGCGAATCGAACGGCGTGCTGCTCTTCAGCCGATATCAGGATGGAGACACGCTTTATTATGCTGGCCTGCGCGTCGACGGCAATGCGGTCATTAAGAAAAAACAGCACGGGACCTATTACACGCTGGCGCTCGAAAAAGTCTTTTCCGGCACATATGACCGGACGGACCGTCCGAACCTCCTGCCGAACGGCGCGTGGATCGGTCTCCGACTGGAAACGAAAAATTTGGATGCGTACCGCGTCGCGTTGCGCCTGTATGCGGACGTCGGTCACACGGGCTCCTGGACGCTCGTTGCAAGCGCGATCGACGACGGAGATGCCTACGGCGGAGCGGCCATCACGGAACCTGGTCACGGCGGGATCCGCAGCGATTTCATGGACATCGATATCGACTCGTATCGGGCCGACGAGATCGCCGTCGCAGCCCGCAACATCTAAAAACGTTCCCGCTTAAGCGGGAACGTCTTCGGACATGAGGAAATCTTCCATCTCGCTGCACAACGCCTCTTGCTCTTCTTTGCCGAGCGCCTTTCGCGCTTTCGGGAACATGTCGCTTTCCTCCTCCTTCACGTGATGCTCGACGTTCTCCTGAAGCACCGTGAGCTTCGCCATCCACTCATCCGTATCTGCTTCCATGGCACCAAGTTCCTCGAGCAAGGTTTCAATGACCTTATGCTCTTCGTAGCCTTCGAGCGTGATGTCATGCGTATTCTTGATCGCTTCCAGCTTGGGGTAGAGGATGTGCTTCTCCAACTCGGAATGCCGCGTCAGGAGATCGGTCAGCTGCTCGCACAAGTCTTCCCGCGTTTTGACGGCCCGATTGCTCGTCTCGCACATGTCCTTGAAGACGGCGGAGACTTTCTTGTGATCCTCTTCCAGGTGCGCGAACGGATCCTCGATGGCGTGATCTTTGTTCTCCATACGTTTTTTAGGAATGAAAAAGCGCCTACGTTTCCGTAGACGCGCGCTCCGAGAGATTCTTTCTACCGTCCTCGTCAATGGTCACAGCCCGAGCGCGGCCATGCCCTCCAGGTGATGGGGGTGCATGCGCTTCATTGCCTCGTTTCCGGCCATCTCCCCGAGCAGCTTTGCATGGCGTACTTCGTCCGGCAGGATCTGCATGAGGAGTTCGCAGATGGCCTGGGGCGTGACAGGATGCTTGATCATCACGCGGAAGCGATTGCGCGCCAGCATCTCGCCGCGCGTTCCGGCCGCGCACGCGTCTTCGAACGACGTGATCCCTCCCCACACGGGATCCCAATACCGCTCGGACGTGGGCGCGGGAAGAAGCGGAAGCTCGTGCTGGTCGAGCAGCGCCTTAATGAGGTCCGCATGCCGGAACTCATCAGCAATGATGCCTTCGTAGGCTTCGAGCGCCGTGCCCGACGGCCGCCAGCGCGTGACGATTTCCTGGAATCGCCTCGCTCCTCCAAGTTCCGCCCAGTACAGCCGCTGGAGCCAAGAGTAGAGCCGACCTTCGCGCACGAGCGCTTCGAGCCACAGGCACGTACGCTGATGCAGATGCTGCAGCTGATGCATGAAACACCTCTTTGACCATTCACTCATGAAAAAAGCCTTTTGTCAATACCGCTTTGACGATCTTTTGCCGGCCGCGTAGGCTTGAACGCATGGAATCCCCGATCTCCTCCGCAGCGAAACACGTTGCTGACATCGTCACGCTCGCGATCGAACACCACCCTTCCCGCAAGGCGTTGGTGGTGTTTGACCTGCGTTCGCCACTTTCCCGCCTGCTCGCCGAGGCCTATGCTACGGCCCTTCCGTACGCGACGCGCTTGGATTTCGACACCGTTACACCCGACCGAATCATGGAGGAGATCCAGCGCCTCGAGCCGGGCGACCTAACCGCGCTCATCCAATCGACGAACTTCCGCCTGAGCGAATTCCGCATCCGAATCGAACTCTTCCAGCGCGGCCTATCGGTCATCGAGCACGTGCACCTTGAGCGCGCGGCTGACGAGCGGCAGATCGAAATATACATCGACGCGCTCGCCTATGATCCCGCCTATTACCGCGAGCGCGGCCATATTCTCAAGAAGCGCATCGATGCCGCAGGCACGATCAAGGTCTTCGGTGCCGGGACAGTGCTGACCTATGAAGGCGGCATGGAGGAAACCAAACTCAATGTCGGCGATTACGAAGGCA
This sequence comes from uncultured Gammaproteobacteria bacterium, assembly GCA_964471445.1. Classification (GTDB taxonomy): domain Bacteria; phylum Patescibacteriota; class Patescibacteriia; order SG8-24; family DYFX01; genus DYFX01. Next base: position 778 of record CAYYII010000019.1, on the reverse strand, counting down.
TGAAGAACATCGGCGGAACATTTCCGATCGGCGAAGTCTTCAGCGAACCAAGAGATTTTTCGCAGCTAAATGGCGAAGCGATGATCTTCGCCTTCGCGGGCACCGACCATCTTGTAAAAATCCGCGAGCCGTTCAAGATCCGAATCGAAAAAGGCATCCTTGTCTCCCATGACGGACCGCCGGAATTCCAAGGCGTGCTCGATCAGATCTCGGCCGAAGAAGATATTCTCGTGCGGGAATTCGGGGTCGGCCTCAATCCGGCCATGGGCAAGGATCGGGTCGTGGACGACATCACCGCGTTTGAACGCCAAAAAGGGCTGCATTTATCATTGGGTGAAAAGCACGGCGTCTACGCCAAACCGGGCTTAGTACCGAAAAAAACCCATTTTCATATCGATATTTTCGTGGATTTCGAGCGGATCGAGGCGGATGGCGAGGATCTCCTGAGATAGGCTGGTATACTGGGCCATATGGCCCGTCGCGCTTCCATTTTCCTTTCAACCATCGCACTTGTCGCGCTCTTTTGTGTACCGTCTCCGCAGGTCCTGGCACAAACCTCGGGCGAGATCCAGGCGCAGCAAACGGAACTTCAGAAACAGCTGCAAGACATCGAGCGCCAGATCGCGGACTACGAAAAGCAGCTGAAAGACGTGCGCTCGGAAAAGAATACGCTGGCGAACAAGCTCAAGCAGTTGAACGCGCAAAAAGCCAAGCTGAGCCTCCAAGTTCAGCAGACGAAAGCGCTCTTGAATGAAACCGCCGGCAAATTGGACGCGAC
>CAYYII010000018.1:0-9936 GCA_964471445.1 uncultured Gammaproteobacteria bacterium | reverse complement strand
TTTTCCAGCTATTGGCGTCGCTCAAGTGGAAGACGCTTCTGGCGCGCGCATTGCCCGTCGAGTCATCAATGAGTTCCGATTCGGGAATCGGCGAGGAGTCGATATTCTCGCCATCTTCATTGTCGATGTTGTCATCCCCTTCGTCGTTACAGTCGCTGATCACGTTTTGATGAGGGTTCGTGGCGATCTGCGCGTAGGCGGGCAGCGTGAAGTCGCTGGCGGTCTGACCGCACCGAGCGTCGCCCGGGCAATGTACAGTTTCGCCAGGAGGAATTCTGACTTCGCCCGGTTCCAACGGCGGAGTGTAGTCGTAAATATCATCCGTAATCTGGAAGTAGATGCTCTTCAATTGCTGGCGATACAAGGGGGGGCCGATGTACGGGTAATCGATATACGTCATATCGACCGAACCTTCGTCCGAGACTTCGTAACACCCGAGGATGCCGATCGCTTCGCTATTCTGGTAGTACGTTGCGTTGTTGGCAATACAAATGCGGTCCGAGGAGTTTACGTCTCCACTGCATTTATAACCGCTGTTGCAATCTCCGTCCGCATTGCAAGACATGGACTTTCCATTGCCATCCACGTAAGGCCGGTTCGATGCCGTCGATACACCAGGCCATTGGCACCACTGACCAGCGTTGGCGTCCTCGCAATCCTTGCCCGAGGTCGCCGAAGCGGCGCCGTTCGCAACCTTGCCAGGTCCGAAGAAATTGTTGGTGTACTGGTCGTACGGTCCGACCGTCGTGCCGTCGATATTGTCACGTGCATCACGATCTTCAGTCGTGTTGATGTCCATCTGCGTGGCCCAGGCGGGCTGGTTGCCGACGCAGTAGAAGCGGCGGTCGGCGGACGCGAAGTAGCCGGCCGTCTGGTTTTGATTGTAGATGTCGCGCGAGCCGCCGATCAGGCCGACCGGGCGCCACGTGAGGCAGGCATACTGATCCGACGTGCCGTTGATCGGGCGCGTCAGGTCGCGCTCGAGGCATTGGCCCTCGTAGCCGACCACGCGATCCACCTTGTTCACGCGAACGCACTGCGCGCCGTCGTTGCAGCCGCTCACAAGCAAGCCGGACGAGCTGTCGGCCGTCTTCGTGCAGCAAGAAGGATTGTTCTTCGTACGCGCGCCGACGGCAAGCGGGTCGCATTCGTAACCGGCAAAGCTGCCGCTCGCGCAGTAGCCGCTCGGAATGTCGGAGCTGACCGCCGGGAAGTATTTCTTTTCCGAGCCATAACTCGCCACGAGGTAGTTGCACTCGCAGCTCGAGACTTCCACGCCATTCACCAAGCGACGCTGGCAGACGTGCGCGCCGGCGAAGGCCGGACTCGGGCTGATGAGAGTTGGATTTCCGTTGTTGATTTCCGCCGCCTCATAATTCCAACCGTTCGGATCGGCGACGCCGGAAGGGAACGGTGCGTCTTCCTGAGGATACGCGCGGCATGACGCGCCGGGATATCCGGAGACAATCTGCGGTTGCTTCAATTGGGCTTCCGTTGTGATGCGGCGTCCCCCGTCGATCGGATACACGCACAAGCGCGTGCCTTGCGGACCGAGGCAGGTGCCGCGGTTCGCGGCGGGTCCGCAATCCGAACCGTAGGCGCCGCTGCACGTGCCGCCGATATAGACGAGGCGCAAATCCGTCGCCGTCGCGCTGGCGCTTACGTTGACCGTCACGAGTTCATCGACCGGATACCGGTTCGGAATGGCGAAACCGGAATAGTCCATGCCTTTTGCGCCCACGTCGCGCGACGCGTAAATCTTAGGCGTCAACGTCGAGCCGGAATATTCGCTTTCCACATAGCGGACGCAGCGAGTCGTATTGCCGACCCGTTCGAATTCGGCGCACAAGCTGTACGAGGTGCAGACGTTCTGGTATTGGCCCGTCGAAGGATTGAAGACCGTCTCGCTCGAACGGCAGTCCAGCCATTCGCCGCATTGGCGGTCGCGCTGGACGCGGATGATCACGTTCGTATCGTTCGCGCTTCCGGCGGATTGCGGCGCCACGAGCGCGCCATGCTGAAGATCGGAGAGCGCGTAGGTCGCGGATGCGCTGGAGGTCTTCGCCAGGTTATCGGTCTGCCAGAAGAGCACGCAGGCAGAGGCCGCGTTCGCGCCGGAAGGCGAGGCGTTCAAGCTGACCCGGTTCTGGCAGCTCGACAGGTCCAAGCGATCGTTCATGATCGCATAGTATGGGGTGCCGTTCGGGTAGGCGGACGAGGTCGCGACCGGATCCACGAACTCTTTGCACATATCGTACTGCGAAGCGCATTCGCCCGCCCAGCCCGCGTAGGACGCGTCGGAGTTTTTCCAAATGCCGTAGCGGTCCCCGGCTTCCAAATAGCTCGGGTCGCACGGCTCGCTCGTCCCCTTCTTGAACCAGCCACGGTTTCCGACCGACGTGCCGTCGCGGAATTCGCAAATGCGCGCTTCGGGATCCTTGAAATACACCGGAGCGGCGTCGGCGTTGCGCGTATAGGCTTGGCAATATTGTTCGGGCTCGTTGCATAGCGTGCGCGCATAGTCGGCAGGCAGGTTGCGCACATAGACGGTGTTCCATGAAGCAACTGCCGAGCGCGCGCTGTTCATGCGTTTATCGCCCATGGCGGTGCAGCCGATGGCGGCGGTATCGCACCGGTAGCGGCTGTTATTCACCAAGTACTCGACGCCGTCGGCGGGTACGCGCACGGTATCGCCTTCAGAACTGACACGCGAAGCCGGTACGTCGTCGTTCACATCATATCGGCAATCCTTGGCGCCTTTCGTCACTTGGCACACCGTCGTGCCGTCGATCGCGCACGGACACGTCACACCGGCACCCGGCGCGCAGGCCGCTGCGAGAGAACAGACCGCTCGGAACGTTTGGGGGAAGGGCGATTCGGAATTCCGCGTGTCGTACAACGCTTCGCAACCGACCGCTTCGGGACGGCAGAGCTTTTCAAACGACTTAAACGTGGACTGCGCGTTCGCGGGATTCTTATACGCGCGGCAGCCGAGCATGTATTGAGGCGCGGACGCGCCGGACGGCGTTTGATCGCAGGCCAGCGGCGTCGACCAGGAATTTTCGATCAGGTAGACATCGTCAGTGATTTCGCGCAATTCCACGTTGTCGAGGAAGAAGAGCGGCGCTCCGCCGCCAAGGCGCTGGAAGACGATCTGTTCAGCCGCATCGATCGTGCGGACCGCTTCAACCGGTCCGACCTGATACGGGCGCCATTCCGTCGACAAGCTTACCGGCGCGTCGGCGGATGTCGCGGTGTTGAACATGAAGCCGTGGTCGCCGGCCTGGCTCAAACGCGCAGCAAGATCACCCGTGCCTTTCGCCCAGAATGTCAGAAGATAGGATTTGCCTTTGCGCACGTCTCCCGCCGCGTTTTTCGTGATGCTGGCGCGCGTGACTTTCAACGAATGTCCGCCGGCCGCGACCGCTTCGTTGCTGTTCACGACGTCGGGCGTAGCGTTTCCGCCGGCGACGGCCGTCCACCCGTCGGTGGTGCCGCTTTCAAAATCTTGATGAAAAACGACGCGAACGTTGCGCGAGGCGTTGCCTGAATACGCGCGGCAATCCTTGGAGCTCGCGCTGCACGTCGGGCTTTCGGGCGCGTACGCCAGATAGCGGCATTCGCCAGTCTGCCAGCGGCCGCCGTGGGCGCGGCATTCGGCCTCCGTGCTCTTCGTGATCCGATACTCCTTGCATTGGTCCGACGAAAGAATCGTCTTCGAGTACAGGCGGTAATGGATGTTGCCGGCGATGTCGTAAAACTCGCGACAATCCGGTTTGAAGGCCAGGTCGCTCTTGGTGCAGACGGCCGCGGCGACGCTTGCCGCGTCGTCGGAACAATGCGGCTGTCCGGCGCCGTCATACGAGAGAAGCGTGCACGGCGCGGTGCCTCCCGTCGGATCGTTTTCGCTCGCCGGCGAGATCAGATTGCTCTTACGCAAAGACCACGAACGGAGCTGATACCCGCTGACATCGTTCCCCTCCCACGTGTAGAACGTCCCGGTTTGATCATCCGGCTTCGTGCAGAGACGCAAGGAAGTGAAGTATTCGCGCGCTTCTCCGCCTTGCGCGAGTTTTTCGATATTCGTGAATTCCGTGCAGCCCACTTCGTTGGCGGTGCAACGCTGCGCCGTCGAAGGGATCAGGAATAACGGGAACTGCGCGGCGTTGAACTGGGTCGGTTCCTGGCGGAAGGTATCGTATCCGGCACAGGCCGCGGGACAGACGTCATTAGCAGTGGTGACAGCCGTCACGGCCGTGCCGCCATCCGTCGGCGCATAGGCATTACAGCCAACCTCATCGCGGCGGCAGGAAGGCGCGTATTTTTCGCATTCGGGCGAGCGGTCCTGGCCGGAACAATCGAGTCCAGCCGGCGCTTTTTTCAACGTGACATGCTGAGCAGTCGAGGCATAGCCTTCATGATACGGCGTCACACCAACGGAGAGTTCCAGCTGCACGGCGTCGGCCAACACCGTTTCGATCGCCGAATCGGACGTAAGAATGATGCGCGCGAAGCCTGCATTCGCCGGTGTCGTGAAGCTGCAGCCCGTGCTCTCATAGGCCCCGCCTACGGCCAAATTCAAATGCATAGAGGAGCCGGCGAGATCGCACCCGTCGACCGTGGCAGGAGAAATCGGTTGCGGCGGCGAACTTGTATCGTACAGTTGGATCGTCGCGAGCGCGTTCGGTGGGGTGCCGGTTCCTCCGTGCTTGGTACGGACCGAAAAGCTGTATGTCGCATCGGAGAGCACGCCACGCACGTCTTGCGTCGCGGGCGCCGGGGCCAACACGACAGAAGACGTACCTTCAAAGCCCTTGAAGGTGCCTTTTTCGTACCTGGAGGCATCCATGTTCCAGAATGTCGGGCGCCCGGATGCTTCATCCGCTGCTTCGAAGCCGGGATTGCGGATCAGGTTCAGGGTGCCGGAGGAAATCTTCACGAACTCCGTGCAGCCTGCATCGTTCGAGGCGCACGTGGCCGCTTGGGCGTTCAAGAAGATCCCGTCGTACGGAGACGCGGAGTAGCCTTCGCCGAAGATGCCGAGATCGTCGAACCAGGTGCGATTACCGGCCGCTGGAGCGTTCGAGCTGATCTCAAGACGCGCTTGCGTCGTTCCGGGAGGCGTCGTGACTTGGCAAGAACCGTTTTGATAGCCGAGTCCGGTGGCTGAGACGGTGAAAGAAACCGATTTCCCACCCGCTTCAGTGACGCATGTCGTCGAGAGCGTCGATGCGTCGACCGCACTGCCGTCTTCCTTCAGGAAGGAAACACGGACAGTCGCGATGGCATTCGTGCCTTCCAATTCTTGAACGGCTGCGGCGGAAATGGCGTAGCTTTTTCCAGCCATGAGCGACGGGATCGGGAGACTTGCGCCGTTTCCGACGAACACGCCGACGGCGTTCATGCCCTGGGACGAAAGTGTGCCTGAGCGATGCAGGCGTGCGCCGGCCGACAAGGTCCAGTCGCGTGGCAGTCCGCCGACCACATCTTCAAAGCCGCCGTTCGGCGCAGCGTTCGCGGTCAAGCTGTATTGCCGGCAACCGGCGTTCTGGGCATTGCAAGCGCCCGCGTCGAGCGTATTGGCCAGATAGGCGAAAGAAGCGCCGTCAGCGCGCTTGAAAAGCGTGCAGCTCGAGAACTGTGCCGGGCAGGCGTCCGCATCGAGCTTCCAGACGCTCTTTTCGCGGGCGCAGTAGCCGTAACCGCCGACGCAGTTGCCGGAAGCGTCCTGTGCGATACAGGTCGCGACGTCGACGCAGCTTTGCGTCCGCGCCGCCGATTGCGAAGAGAGCAGGGTCGGACCCGACGCCTCTTGCCGACAAATTGCCGCCGGATATTTCAAGACCCATTCCGGATCAATCAAATGGCACCACGGATGGAGCGGATCCGGCAGTTTCGCCTCGTCCACGCCGCCGGCCGCGTCGCGCGGGCAATCTTCAAAGCGATCCATCGCCTCACCCAAGGTGACCGGACGGTTCACGTCGTTGAACGGTGAGTTCGCGGCCAGTTCCCAACCGATCGGCAACACGCGCGCGAGACGCAATTTGACGAGGTTCGAATAGCAAAACGCTTCGTTGTAGCAGCTTTTATCGACGTTCTTTCGATGCGCGAGCGGCAGCAATTGCCAGCTCCGATTGAGCATGCCCTGCGCGACTGCTTGACGCACCGTCATCGCCTCCCCTTGATCCGCGCGGCTCACGGCGTTGTAGAACTGCGTATCGATCACGCAGTGGCTGGGACCTTGTCCGGTCGCGGGGCACGTGGCGAAATCCGTCAGCTCGCTATAATTGGTGATCGACAGGATTTTCGGCGTCAAAAGCGACGCGTTGGCGAGCTCCGCTGAGGCGCGTCCGCCGGAAGGCGAAGAGCCGTCGAACGTCAGCGTCCGGTCTTGCGAACTGCCGAAGAGATTATTGACCGAAATCAATCCTTGCGAGAACACTTTCTTGAGCAGCTGCTCCGAAAGAGCACCGGCAAAGGTCTGGAGGGCGGCGGGCAGGATGCCGAACGCGGCGTTGTTAAACGCGCTACCCGTGATCGCGACGGTCCGATCTCCTTGCTTCCATCCTTGCTCGAGCGAAATATCGAGCTGTTTTTCGATGGTCGAGGCCGGCGTCTTGATGTCACGCGAAATGAAATCGCGGACCGGCTTGAAGCCTTTGTTGGCCAAATAGTCTCCGTAGGATTCGAGGTTCTTCTCGGCGATCTGCTTCAAAGCGACGTTGTTGAGCTCGATCGCGGCCGACAGCGAGCTCTCGCCGGGCGTGAACATGACGCCGACCTGATCCAGAACGGCCGAAGAATCCTGGTTGGTAAAAGCTGTCCAGTTCTCATCAATGCTGCTCCAGGAACACTTCGGAGCAGGCGGCGTCGGACCGCTCGTTCCCAGCATGCCAGGCAAGCCATTCAAGAAACCGAGCTTGAAATTCAAGGCGGCCGTCGGATTTTTCGGAACGCACAAATTGACGCCGTACTTGCCGAAGCTGGTGGGATCGGTCGTCAGGGTGCCGAGCACTTCGCCCACGCCGTCCAAAGCGGTGTTTTTGAGATAGGTCCCCAGCCCCTCCGTCGTAAAGAGCGGCTTCTGCCCGCTTCCGCCCGACGCCAGGTAGACTGCCGCGTCATACGCGACTTTTTGCGCGAAATAGTTGACGCCGTTTAAGAGCGCCAAGGCCGCCGTATTGGTAAGAGACGTTTTTAAAACTTGATAGGCCGATTGCTTAACGACTTCGGTCGTCTGCACCGATCCTTGGGCGGTTTGCGCCGCTTCATGCGCATTCGTGATGGCGGCCTGCGCCGTCGCGGCAGGATCCGCGACGAGGAGCTGGGCGGAGGCCGGCTTGGCAACAATAAAGAAAGCAAGCAGCGCGGCGACCAGGATCTTAGTTGGAATTCTTGTCGGCATTGGCTTGGACTTCTCGCAATGATTGCTGGTAGAGACTGACCAGCGTCGCGTCATCGATACCCGCGAGGTCGCTTTCCTTCGCGCCGTTTTGGATTAAGAGGGCGCGGATCTGGGCCGGGGTGGGGTTCATCAGCTGCTTCATGGCCTCCCCTTCGATTTGCGCGGTCGAGCTGGCGACGGCTGCTTGCGGCGAAAGGTTGACGGCCAGGCCGGCTTCCACGCAGTTTTTGCCTTTCGGACAGTTCGGATCCTCTCCTGCTTTCAGCTCTTCTTGATCGGTTGCCCCGTCGGAATCGGAGTCATTAAGATACGGGCTGGTTTTGTAGACGTAGGTTTCTTCAAAATCGCTAAGGGTATCGCTGTCCGTATCCTTCAGTTTCATGCTTTCAATCTCCTCTTGCTGGACTTGCTCCGGCGTTTTGAACGATCCCGCCTGGCTGACGAAGGCTGATCTGAAGGAGGCGCGCCACTGATAGACGCCGAGGCCAAGGCCGGCCAATCCCATAATCAAAACAACCCACGCACCCGCGCGGTGTTCTCGGGGCCTTTCGTCCGTGATCGGCAGATCAGCGGGCATGGCCTTATGATATCACATCCGTTGTGCTAGCGTTATCCACTTTTCAAGCGAAACTTCTTCGGGACGAGCCTCCGGCGAGATGGCTGCGTCGGCCAGATGCGCCGCGGCGTCCGATCCGAGGATAGAACGGAGCGTATTTTTGAGTTGGCGGCGTTTTTCGGCGAAACCGACGGCGATCAGCTTGAAAAAACGCTCTTCCTCGCGGCCGGAAAGCGGTGGGACGGGCCGAATATCGAAACGGACGACGCACGAATGCACCTTCGGCGGCGGCGAAAAGGCTCCGCGCGGCACGGAAAAGAGAATGCGCGCCTCCGAATAATATCCACAGAAGGCCGCGAGGCGGTTCATGTCTCGCGGTTTGGCGACGATGCGCTCCCCCACTTCTTTTTGCAGCATGAGGGTGATGGACGTCGGGCCCTTACCCGTCGATGCGCGCATCGGCAGGAATGCTTCAAGTGTCTTGGACGTGATCTCGTACGGCAAGTTGGCGACCAGCTTCCAATCGGCGCCGAGCTTTTCTTCAAGCGCCGCGTCGTCGAGTTCGAGCGCGTTCACGCGGAGAAGTTCGACGTTGGCGGGCAGTCCGTCTGCTTCAAGTAGGGCGTTCAGGCGCCGATCGATCTCGACCGTCAAAACTTTTTTCGCGGCGTCGGCCAGGGCGCGCGTCAAAATGCCGCGTCCTGGACCGATCTCAAGAATCGCGTCGTCTTTCGTGACGCCCGCGCCCGTGACGATCTTAGCGATGATCGTCTTGTCGGTCAGGAAATGTTGGCCGTAACGGCGCGTGGGCATAAGGAGGGTTACGTCAAAGCGACTCGACGAAGCTCAGGAACTCTTTGCCCGTTTTTTGTTCGCCGATTTTTCGAAATGTGCCTTGTCCAAACGTTTTTTCAAGATTTCGCGCCAGCTCGAGCAAGTGACCGTTGAACATCGCAGATGCAAACAGGTCGAACCATTCTTCTTTATCTCGGAAGACCTCTGGATTGCGTTCTTGAAGCTTTTGGATCAGGACATGCAGAGCTTTGCGTTCTTCTTTGTAACCGTAATGAGCCAAAGTGAATCCGGAAGCTCCATTATTCGATCGGTCATATTCCACTGCAAAGGCATCATCCAGCGGGATGTGCGGAAACTTCCTATGCACTTCCTCAAGCTGTTCCGTCTCCTGAGACAAAAAATCCGAGTGTCTCATTTCCCGCATAAAACGAAGTGTCAACTCCTCCATGACCGCCTCGTTCAATGGATTGAAGGCTGATTCTCCTTCTTTCGTGCGGACATATAGGCCGACGCGACGTGCCTGAAAGTCATCCTCTTTCGTTTCCAGCGAGGTATAAGATTTAAAATGGCCCATTTCGTGAAAAATGGAATGAAGAGTTCCGCTCCGGGTTTTGGATTCAATAATCGCTGTTGCCTGCTGTCCAGGCTTAAATTCCCCAGGCCCATGTAGTACTTTATTTTTCTGTGAATCCCGAAGAATATGAATGTTTTCTTCTGGTACCTTATACGAAGGTAGTCCGTATTTTTCACGGAGAACATCGAGTGCTTCATTGGCGACACGAATCGCTTCAAGCTCCATCTCGTTTTTCTCGCGTTCGAATTTTTTAAGGCCGTCAAAGCGTTTTTGATCTCTGAATCTGCGCTCCATGTCTCGATGCAAAGACCGCTGTTGTTTTTTGTCCCCTCCAACGACCCGATCGATCGAGTTTTTCTCTCCAAAAAGCCTGTCAAATATTCCCATATCGGCGTGTCTTGAACCACTCGACTGTTTTTACGATGCCGTCTGTAAGCGATGTTTTGGCCTGCCAACCGAGTTTTTTCTTGGCCAGGCGCGGATCGAGGCAGCTGCGGCGGACGTCGCCGGCGGCGGTCGTGCCGCGGCCGAAGGAGGCTTTCCAACCGAAGTCCTTGGCGATCAGGGCAGCGGCGGTTTTCACGCTCGTTTCCTTGCCGGTGGCGA
>CAYYII010000017.1:0-10234 GCA_964471445.1 uncultured Gammaproteobacteria bacterium | reverse complement strand
TTCCTCGCGAAGCCGCGTTTCGAACGTTAAAAGAGCATTACGCGGGCGACCCCACAAATCCGAAAGGGGTCCATGCCAAGGAGCTTCGCGGTGCCATACTCGACGCGCTCGAACTTGATGAACGAGATTTTGACAACCTGAAAGTCTATTCTGCAGTCGGTACGCCCATCGACGTTCTTTACGAGGTGGACGCCTTTCTGGAACTAGAAGATCCTAAAACCCGTCAAACGGTACGAGCGACGATCGACGTGACTCTTCGCAAAGACAAAGAGAGGGAGGGCGGAAAAGCGAATTTTATTATCGGCGAACTTCCTGATGCCGCGCAAGAAGAAGATGCGTATCTTCAAGCCATCGATGACCATGCAGGAGCTATCGCTCAATTTCTGCAAAAAGAGCTTCAAACCCGGCAGCAACGAAGAGCCTAGCCTTGACAGGATAGGCTCTTTTTGATAGTGTCATCCGTTCCGTAACGGAGGTGTTCTTTCGTATGACCTATCACGCTAATGGTCGCTGTTCCGTCTGTCAGGCCACGGGGGAGCCTGATCACGCCAAAGTCCTGTTGTGTGAAGACTGCGTGCATCCTGATGAGATCCGCTCCTACTGTCTCGGCTGTGGTGCGCGCCGAAGCTACGCGCCGGAAAGCCTCGCTGCGCTCCTCTCGGCTCATGCTCTCAATCGAGAGGTTTCTCCGGGAACCGTCATGCGCCTCGAGCGTTGCGGGGTCGCACAGTGCATCGCGTCCACGCCCGGCCTGCAGATCGAATTCTTCGCCATCGCCGCATAAGTTTGCGGCTTTTTCATTTCAAAAGTACCAGTTTGTCAAGCCGTACCAAGGACGGTAGACTGAACCCATGATCGCTTTTCTCAAGGGTTCGGTATTGGAAAAAGGCCGCGAACACGTCATTCTGCTCGTCGGCGACATCGGGTATCTGGTGAAGGTGCCGACGCATCTTTTGGCCGCGCTTGAGAAGGGGAACGAGGCACGGCTCTATACGCACCAGATCATCCGCGAGGATGCCAATGACCTCGTCGGTTTCGCGACCGTCGCCGAGCTCGAACTTTTTTGGAAATTCATCACGGTTTCCGGCGTCGGTCCGAAGATGGCCCTGCAACTCTTGTCGCTCGGTACAGTCGAAAGCCTTCGTGGCGCGGTCGAGCGCGGAGATGTGTCGTATCTCGAAAGTGCTTCGGGCGTGGGCCGCAAGACGGCGCAGCGCGTGGTTTTGGAACTCAAAGGCAAGCTCGTGACGGATGACGATCCTGGAGAGGGCGGGGATGAAGCCGTCTCCGCGCTCGAGAACCTCGGCTACCCGCGCCACAAGGCTCGTGAGATCGTCAAAGATCTCGACGGCACGACGGAAGAACGCATCAAGTCCGCTTTGAAAATCCTGTCGAGATAATGCAACGCGTCACGGAACAGCGGGATTGGAATGAAGAGGCGCTTCGCTTGGGCGGGGATTTTTTGCAATCGTGGGAATGGGGGACGTTCCAAGAAAAAGCCGGTGCCGAAATTGCGCGCTGGCGCGGAGATGGCGCGCTGGCGCTGCTGATCAAGCGCTCGCTGCCGCTCGGACGCGCATATTGGTATTGTCCGCGCGGGCCCCTCGGGGAGGATGGTTTAAAAAAACTTTCGGACGCCGGCGCGCTTGCTGGCGCGGACTTTTTCCGCTTTGAGCCGAAAACAGATCCTTCGGCGGAGGCCGGGATGGCAAAGAAGATACGCGACGTTCAGCCTGGACAGACGCTGCTCATCGACCTTCGCCAAGACGAAGAAGTGCTGCTGGCCGCCATGCATGAAAAGTGGCGCTACAACATCCGTTTGGCCGAGCGCAAAGGCGTGCGCGTGTTCATGGCGGGGGAGAAGGACTCGACGGCGCTCGACGTCTTTTGGAGCTTGATGACGGAAACGACGGAGCGCGACCGCTTCCGCGCTCATGACAAGGACTATTATCGGTTGATGCTCGAAACGCTGCCTGGCGACCCGTCGATCGACGGCCAGACCCGTCCGGTCGCGCGGCTTCTTTTCGCGGAACACGACGGTAAGATCCTGGCCGCGAGCCTGATGCTGTACTTCGGACGAACGGCGATTTATCTGCACGGCGCTTCCAGTCGGGAACGCCGAGAGGTCATGGCGCCTCAGGCGCTTCAATGGCATGCGATGCAGGACGCAAAAGCCTGGGGCTATGCGGACTACGATTTTTGGGGCGTGGCCCCGGAAGGCGCTGAGAATCATCCCTGGGCTGGCATCACTCGCTTCAAACGGGGTTTTGGCGGACGATATATCAGATACCCGGGTACGTACGATGTGTCCTTGAGCCGTTTTTGGTACGGCCTGTATTCCTTTACACGGCGCCTGCGCTGAAATTACCCTGTGTCAGTTGATAAAGAACGGTTTGATAGGATCAGTACGCCGATCGAGAAAGCGAGCGCTTCTGAACATAAGCGCAAGCTGGAACGACGCCTGCAAGAAGTGCAGGTCGCATTTGCCGATGAGCACTATCGGCGTGATCGCGCGGAAGGAAGCGAGAAGTCGTTCTCCGATGTCTTGTTGGAGTATTCAAGTTTTTTGGAGAATTTGAAGGAAGCGCACTATCTTACCATCTTGAAGCTTTCCGAACCGAAAACTCCGGAACGAGATCCGTCTGATGATGCTGAGTTTGCGACGGAAAAATATATGACCGAGCTCAAGGCCAAGATCAACGAGATTCATGGCATGGGCGGAAACTGGCAAGATGAGCTGATGGAGTATCTCGGCAATGAATGGATACGCTTCAAGTGGGAAGATCAGCCAATCGAAAAACCGGAAGCGATCGGTCTCCTTCATTTTAACACCATTCATCAGGAGGAGGGTTTGGAGCATTACGGCATCGTACGGGAAGACGAGTTGCTGGAGATACATCTTGAAGAGGCCTATGCGTCGGGTGTGCCGACATCTTCCTTGTTAGCCACTCTACGAGACTCGTTTTCGAAACTCGCTGTGACGCTGATCGATCGCTATCCTCGCGCGAAGGCCGTCGTCGGGACCTCTTGGTTGATCAGTCATCCGCTGGCGAAAAAAATCGGCTTTCAAAAAGTCGAAGAGCGAGACGTGCCGCAGAACCGACCCAACACCTGGTTCCAGATGATCGACAAAGACGGTCAAATCAATGCGAAGCGTCTCAAAGAGATGCTCGAGGCTGGAGAACTGCCGTACAAGGCCGCTTTCGGCCTGATCCCGATCGAAGATTTTTTGCGGCGGTATCTGCCGCCCGAGAGGAGGGGAAAGATCGTCCTGGAAGTACTGAACCCTGAGTGGCTGGAACGCAAACGGAAGGTCGAAGCCGAGGGCTCAGCGCTGCGGAGTGATTGGCCAGAACTGACGGTTGCTGACATCGAGAGCGCTGTTTTTTTTGCGAGCATGCCGGCCTCATCTGAAGTGATGGAGGCCATCGGAGTGAAAGAGAAATTTCGACAAGCGTTGAAGGAGGTTAAATTGCAGGGTCGAACGACTTTAATGAACTTCGGCAGCGAACCGGAGCATGCTGATCTCCTTGCACAGATGAACGCTCGATTGGAGGCTGGGAAATACATGGACCGCACGATCGAGATCCTCTGAGCTGTCGCAAGGGCAAAATGCAAAAACCGCGGCTTGACCGCGGTTTTTGCATGGTGCACCCGAGACGATTCGAACGTCTGATCTCTTCCTTCGGAGGGAAGCGCTTTATCCAGCTAAGCTACGGGTGCGAGATCAGGAACGTTATATCCGAAAAGAATGCCTTGGTCAATTGCGGAAAGGGCCTTTTTTCATTATCGTAGTCGCATATGCGCACCGCACACGTTCGCCTGCTGCTCGGCGCGACGCTCCTCGTCGCCGGTTTTGGTGTGCTGACGGACGGCTCGCCGATCAAAAATCCGCTCGTGCAGTCGGCCGTCGGTTTTGCCGATATGAAGGAGCGTCAGTGTCGAAAGGCATCGGTGGCCGCGGGCACCATGTGTCCGAAGGGTTGCGAGCCGCGTCCGGCACGCGTACCTGAGGACCGCGCTACGCCGCCCGAATGCCATAGCGCGCTGTGGGCTGCGACGTGCGGAGATGCCTGCGCTCCCGCTTTTGGCTACGCGCGTACCGAGGACGGCAGTTTGGTTGATGCGACCAGGTTGTCTCTCAAGCTGGAGCGGGAACCGGATCAGAAGCTTCTCGCCGCGCTCGCGGCCGCGCGGGTTACGCTCGAACCCCGTTTCGATGGGCTTTACCGCTATAATGCCATTCTTTTCGCCGACGCGTCTTTGGAAAAAACAAAGAAGCGCCTCGCGGCGCTTCCTGGCGTGCAGTCGGTCGAAGAAATCGCGAAGTAGCTACTCTCGGACGACGCCTTTTCCCGAAGCGTTCTCGTCTCCGAGAAGGTCGGTCCCGATCGACGGGACCGTTTTTAAGATGACGGCGCCGACGTCCTTATCGAAACCTTCAAGGCGGTTATCGCCGGTGATGTCGACGATCTTGCCGGCATCTTCCGCTTCCGGCTGGAACTCGACATCGAAGTTGATCGTCACGGATTTCACGGACGTGGGCAAACGGTTCAAGCGCCATGTCGCCTTGCGACCGCTGTCGTCGAAGCTCAAGGTGCCGGCCTCGACGACGCGCTGCTCGCCCGTCCATTTCACGCCTTGCGGCAAAACGGTCGTGGCCGTGAGATCAGTGAGTTCGTGGAGGGAATTCTGGACGACCCACGTGACGCGATAGACCGTCTTTTCTCCGACTTTGGGCGGCAGGGGACCGGACCCGATCGGCGTCCCGTCTTCGGTAAAATACCGGCCGTAGGCTTGGAACGACACGTCGCTTTGCAAATGAATGTCGAAGGCGGCCGTGTCGACCTGCCGCGAGCCGGAGGCGTTGCCGGACTTGCCGATCACGGCACTCGCGATCGCATGGACCGCATAGGTCGACGACTTTACGTCCGTGAACGGCTTGCGCACGAGCTGCACGGAAAAGGCGATCTCCCCTTTATCGCCGGGGGCCAAGAGGGCCAGGGCCGGCAATTCTTTTTTGGTCCAGGAGAGGGTAGATCCGATGCGTTTGCCGGCCAGTGCATCTTTCAGCGAGATCCAATCGAGAAGCGTCTTGCCGTCCGGTTCCGAAGGAAGGGCGACCGAAAGCGTCACGTCCTTCAAGGAGACGTCACCCGCGTTTTCGTAGCGCGCCGTGAAGTACAGCGTATCGCCGAACGAAGCGATGGGCGGCTTATCGGAACCGTTTACGAGCAGAGCGAGGTCCAGGTTGCTCTTTAAGACGTTGGTATGCGCGTCCGCTTTGGCGATTTCGATCATGCCGCGATCGCCGACGAAGCCCATACGCGCATGAAGCGATTTCTGGCCGCGCGAAGCTGCCGCAAACGTACCACGCACCGTCACGGCACCTTTCGCATGCGCGCCGATTTTCGGGAAGGTCCACTGCATCGCCACGCCCTCGTCGTTCTTCGGCTTGGAAGAGTCAAAAATGAAACCTTCAAGCGGATCGACTTGCAAACGCACGTTTTCAAGCGCTTGTTCCGAACGGTTTTCGTAGCTGAATGCGTAGGTAATCTCGTCGCCGGGGGTCATCTCGTCCGTGCCGGTTGCCGAGAGCGTAAAGGCGGCGTCATTCACGATGACCGTGTGCGAGGCGACTTTTTGAAAATCTGCATTGAAGTCGGCGGGCTTGTAGTCGAGCTGGGCTTGGAACGTGAGAGCCGCTTCCACTTCGCGCTTCACGTATCCGCGCACCTTCACCTCTCCGCCTCCGCCGGCGGGAATCGATCCGATCGTCCAGGAATGCCCCTCGGTCGAGAGAGGGTCGGTACTAGTCACTTCAAAACCTTCCGGCGTCTTGAATTCGATCGAAGCGCGCGCGAGCGGGATGCGCTCGCGATTTTGATAGCGGATGACGATTTCCTCCTCACTGCCGGCCGTGAAGCCGCCGTCCGATTGCACGACGAGTCCGACTTTTTCGCCCGTGAAGCCGGACGTGCGCGAGAAGAGGAAGATCCCGCCCCAGGCAGCGCCGCCAAGGACGAGAAGTCCGAGTCCGACGGCGATCAACGTGGACCGCAAACGGC
Source organism: uncultured Gammaproteobacteria bacterium (assembly GCA_964471445.1). GTDB lineage: Bacteria > Patescibacteriota > Patescibacteriia > SG8-24 > DYFX01 > DYFX01. The sequence continues at coordinate 4,166 of CAYYII010000017.1, read as the reverse complement.
TGCTCGGCTTGCCGTCCAGGCGCGTGAAATCCGGCATTGCGCCGTCGGGATCCGCGTAGATCTGCTTCAGCTCCCGTTCAAGATCCTGCTTCGATTTTTTTGCGCTTTCCTCCATAGAAATCTTCATTCGCGTTTCACGAGAACCATGCCGACGTACAGGTCGCGATCGAGCGGTGCTTTGAATTCCAGTCCGCCTGGACCGATGTGCGCGCCGTCGGGAACGCTCGAGCGGATCGTCCAGCCTGCCGGCGCGAGCGTACGGGTTTCGAACGTGCGATGTTTCGCGCCAGCCTGTTTCTGGACGACGAGTCTGTGCTCGGCGGTCGGTACATAGGCGCCGACAGCGGCCTTCAGGCGTTCGCTCCAGGAGTCGGGTTCGTGCGTCAGCTCATTCAGGCGGAAGGGGAGGCGATAGCTGACCTTGATCGTTTTCGTCTCGCCGGGTTCGAGTTGGATCCAGTTGCCGAAGACGGTCAGGCCGGACTCGTCATGGATCGTTGTGCCGGACGATGCATCCGTCGCGGTCGAACCTTCAACCGCCGAGAGCAGGGTCGAGGGCTTGAGCGTCGTGTCCGGAGGGAGGAAGTAGCCGGCGGCCGGAGCCTGGAAACCTTCCGCCGAGAGGAGCGTGCTGCCTTTCGGCACGTAAAGGCGCAGGTAGTCGATGTTCTTGATGCCGGTGAACAGCTCTCCGGGCTTTCCGTGATGTGTGCGCGTGACGCTGATGGTATCGACAAGCGCGCCATCTTCTTCAAAACGCGTTTCGTGCCGGACGCTCTCTTCGATCACTCCGTCCGTCTTGCCGCCCGCAATGTTGGTATCGATCACGGCGAGATAGTCCGCGTTTTGCATCGGGCGCAAGGCGCCGGTCCAGCCGAAATCCGCGGCCGCGCGCTGCGCCGTTTCATCGCGAAGGTAGACTTGGACGTCTTTCGACGCGAGGGCGTTGCCGAGGGCGCCGGCCAGCTTCGGCAGATCGACCGATCCGCCATCGATGAGCTTCTTGAGAAGCTTCGGCGCCATGTCGGAGATGATCTGCTTCGGGCGGTTCGTTTCCCGATCGTATTCCATCTCGACGACTTTCTGCGTTTCCGTTTGGAAATTCTCGGCGGTGATCGTCTTACCGTATTCGGGCATCTCGATCGGCCCGACGGCGCGCAACAGGTCTTGCATCACGCCGGAGGTCACGGCCACGACGCCGTCGACGGTCGGGCCGCCGCTCTTTTCATAAAACCACATCAAGGCCTGGGCGGACGCGGGGAAGTCGGCGAACCAGTTGGCGTCTTGGAATTCCCAGCGCGGATTCACAAGGCGCAGCTGTTCGGGAGCTAGAATCCTCTGGTTGAAACCGCCGCGCAGGTCGTAAGAACCGCCCGCCGGAATTTCCAACTTGGCGATCTTGCCATCTTCAAGATCCATGAGCGCGAACGATCCGATAAAGCCGCCGGTCGGGCGCAGCTCGTCGGCGTTTTGGAAGACAACAAGATAGCGGCGCTTGCCGTTCGCGCCAATCGCGTCGAGCAAAATGGCCGATGAAGCGGAGACGCGCTTCAGGTCTTCGAGCGCCGAGGCGACGTCCGCGCGGATGCGCAGGAAAGCAGGACGATACTCCTCGGGAATGGCGCGCGGAGAAACATCGTCAAGCCGTGCGACGCCTTTTTCAAGAGAGGGGAGCGCCGTCTCAAGCGCTTTCGTCATGTAGGAAATTTTGACGGCATTCGTCTCTTGCGATTTCTGCATGGCGTCCAAGCCTGCCGCAAGATCGGCGCCGGCATTCGCCACCGCTTCGCCGGCTTCCAGCAGTTTCGTGCCGCTCGAAAGCTTTTCGCCGTTCCCGCTCAAGAGCGCCGCGAGCTGCACGGTAGCGTCATCCACCCGTTCGCGGGTCGACGCGAAGGCGCCGGCGGATCGATTGAACGCGCCTTCGGCCGATGCTCCGCTTAACGCCTCTTGGCCCGCGCTTTTAAGGCCGCCGACGGCTTCTTGGGCATCCGCGGCGATGACCCCGGCGCGATGGAGCAATCCCGCATAGGACAAGAGCGCTTGAAGCGGCAACGTCACCAAAATGGCGATCACGGCGAAGGCTAGCACTTGGCGTTTCCATGCTGCATCCGGAAAAAACGAAAAGGAGGGCCTGGTTTTTTTGGAAAGCTTGATCGTGATCGGTGGCACCGTCTTGGAAACGATAACGGGCGCCTTTCTGGCCGTCTCTCTTGAGATCAAGACGGGGTTGGGCGGAGTTTGAGCCTTTGAGAAGCGAACCGGCTCTCTCTTGGGCAAAGGGAAGGGCGTCTTCTTTTTGAAGGGCAGCGCCAACAATGCGAACGGAAGTTTTAAGAATCCGATGATCGAAGTCCTCGGCGTCTTTCGTTGCGGCATGAACGGCACGATCGCGCGCCGGTCGTCTTTCGCCCGCTTGAGCCGGCGGAACCAGACGTTCAGCCGCTGTTCAAAACTCAATTTCGGACGCGGCCCTTTCGGTGCGCTACGTGAAAATGCCGAGAGATCGACGACGTGCGGGGAAACCGAAGATGAAGGACGAATCGGCACGTCTTTGCGCCGTTCCTCCGTCTCGTCGATCAGTTCGCGCCGCGCGTATTCCGTCATGTGCGGAAAGAAGAAAGATAGATGTGATACGTCCGCTCTGCGCAGTCTTTCCAGGTGTAGCGCTCCACGCGTTTCAGGCCGCGCTCCGCGAGTGTCGCTCTCAACGCGTCATCCGAGAAGATGCGTGTCATCGCATCGGCCATCGCCTCCTCATCCTCGGGGTTGAAATACGTCGCCGCATCGCCCAAGACTTCCGGAAGGCAGGAGGAATCGGCAGCCGCCACGGGCGTGCCGTAGCGCATCGCTTCGAGCGGAGGCAGGCCGAAGCCTTCAAGCAGTGAGGGGAAGACGTAGACGCGGGCGCGGCGGTAGAGCTCGGCGAGCTCGGCCTCGGTCGCATAACCATAGAAAACGACTTCGCCCTCTTCGAGAAGTCCGAGATGTGCAGCCTCTTTTTTCAAGCGTTCGTAGAAATAATCGATTTTGCCGACCAGGACGAGCTGGCTTTCCAGGCCGCGGGTTCGCAAGCGCTTGAAGACGGCGAGCAGGCGTTCCAGGTTTTTGTGCGGATACGCGTTGCCGACGTACAGGAAGTAGGGTTTTTTGATGTTTTTTGCGTGCGGATCGAGCGTGCCTGGCATCATCAGTTGGCCCGCTTCGACGCCATCGGAGGCTTCATATGTGACCGAGATCTTTTCTTCCGGTACGCCGAGCGAGCGCATGACGTCTCGCTTCGTGTATTCCGAGACCGCGATGATTTTTCGCGCGCGGTTGACGGCCAAACGGATCGTCAGGCGATAGGCCGCGTATTTCAGGCCATACATCGCGGCATTCAGCTTCGAAGCGCGTCGCGTGGGATATCGGAAGAGGATCAGGTCATGAATCGTCACCACGAACGGGCATGGCGTCAGAATCGGCACATTGAAGTGCGGAAAATGCATGAGATCGATCCCCTCGCGGCGGAGAAGCGGCGGGAAATGCAGCTGTTCGGATAGCGAATACCATGGGAAATCGGCCAATACCTTCCGAAAACGCGGCGATGTCGGCTGGTACAGGTCGAAGTTCTCTTTGCGCAAAAACACGACAAATTCGAGGGGTATAGGCCTCTCGCCCCGCGCTTGAGGGGCGTGCTGGCTCCCGATCCGCTCCAGGTTCTCAACGAGCCTCTCGGTATAGCGGCCGAGACCTTTGCCAACCGGTCCAAAAAACCGTGCGTCAATGCCGATTCTCATGGGGTCACTCTACCATTTTTGCCCCTTTGAAGAAAGGTTGGAGGATTTTAAGGCTAAACCTGCTTAAGCCTTGATTTTATTGGAAAAAAATGCTAAAATACCTATGTATCCACAGGGTTCGGCCGAACCTTGAGGAAAAAACAAACACAAATGGGGGGGAGGATTTACAATTTCTTGTCTTGTGTTAGCGGTTTCTACTCGAACCGTCGGTCTGCTTTCATGCACTCCGGCGGTTTTTCGTTCAAAAAAGGCTGTCTCAGGACACTCAAAGCGGTTTTTCCTGCCGCTTTGATCTTTTTTAGCCTTATTTCTCCGCTACAGGCCGCCTCCTCCGTCCCCAAAATCCTCAACTACCAAGCCCGCTTGACCGACTCCGGCGGCGTCCAG
>CAYYII010000016.1:10120-10389 GCA_964471445.1 uncultured Gammaproteobacteria bacterium | reverse complement strand
TCAGAATGAACGCATACGTCGTTTCCGTATAGATGATCCCGCTCTCGAGCACCATGGGTGCGTAGACAGCCGCGAGAATTCCCGTCAGCCACCCCGCACGCCGACCGAGCCAGTGATACGACGCGACAGCAATCGTGAAAACCGTCGCTGCGGAAAGCGCGGATTGAGCGAGACGGATCCAGACAAGATCGTTTCCGAATACGAGGCGAATCGCCGCCAGCACATGCGGATAGACGACCGGGTAGAAACGCAGGTCGCGCGGCACGTCC
>CAYYII010000016.1:0-10110 GCA_964471445.1 uncultured Gammaproteobacteria bacterium | reverse complement strand
AAGCCGATGTAAATCGGGCCGTCGCCGCCTTCGAATTTGAATTGTGTAAAAAGCGTCACATAGATCGCACGGATCGCGAAGGCCAAAAGCGCGCACCAGAGTTCGGTGCGATACCGGACGTGCCAGGGCAACGATCCCTTTCTTTGCACTACGCCCTCCAGCACGTCGTGCGCGCGCTGCGCCCAAGAATAGTTGGTGGCGAGACGAAGGCTTTCCTTTCCCAAGGCGGTGACGCGTTCCGGGGCGGTAGTCAGATCATTTAAGGCGTTCGCCATGGCGACCGGATCCGACGGCGGAACGAAAACGCCCGCACGATGATCGAGGACTTCCCGTACGGAGGGAGTGTCCGTCGAGACCACCGGTTTCCCGGCGGCGAAATAGCCGAAAAGCTTGATGGGCGACAGGAATTCGGCGGCATGGCGGTTCGAAGCACGCGTCGGTAAGACCGCGACGTCCGCTGCGCGAAGATGGATCGCGAGGCGCGCATACGGCACTTGTCCCGCGAAGATCGCGTTCTTCAGGCCGAGCTGTTCCGCTCGCTGCTTAAGACGGGCGACTTCTTCCGCACGGCCGCCGACAAACAAGAGATACGAACCTGGCCGCAGGTAGGCCGCGGCTTCAAGGAGGTCATCCGCTCCTTTATAGGAATAGAGCTGGCCCGTGTAGACGGCGATAAAGCCTTCCGGCAAGCCGAGCGCCGCGCGGGCTTCATGTTTGGTTTCAGGAATCTCGTACGCTTTGAGATCTACGCCGTCGTGCGCCACGACAATCTTTTCTTCCGGCACGCCATGATCGACAAACGTCTTCTTGAGCCCTTGCGTCACCGTCACGATGCGCGCGAGCATCCCCCACCAACGCCGATGGAACGGCGTGACGCGGGCGGTGAAATCATGCGCTTCGAACACATGTGGCGTATCCGACGCCAGGCTGCCGTACCACGGCTCGCGCGCGTAGACGAGATCCGGCTTGAAGGTGTTGACCGCGTGTCGCGCCATGACCAAAAACTGCAGCGTATTAAGCCAGAGCGAGACGCGGCCCAGCAGACGATCGTACGAAATAAAATCGAAAATCGGCACTTCAACAATCTCAAATTCGGTTTGGAAACCGTAAAAACTCCACGGCGTTTGCGCGTGAATATTTTTGCGTTTCGGCACGATCAGTCGCACGCGATGGCCGTTCCGCGCGAAAGCCCGGCACATTTCCATGATCTGGATGCCATGGCCTTTCTCGGTCGGCATGCGGATGTTGGCGACGTACGCGATGTTCATACGATGTATGCTGCCAAAAAATACGGTTTTTAGCCAGCTTGATTGACGAAAGCGCCTTCCAACCCGATAATGCGCAGGTATGCACTTCAGCCTGATCGGATCCGGATTCATCATGCCGCGCCACGCCGAGGCGATCGAAGCCCTGGGCGGCAAGATCGTCGACGTTGTCAATACGGCGTACGGCGAGGACCATTGGAAAGCCGGCGTCATGGACAATCCGAAGACCGACTGCATCGTGATCCTCGGACCGAATGACCTGCACGTCCCGATGGCGCACCTGGCCGCCGAGAACGGCAAACTCGTCCTCTGCGAAAAGCCCCTGGGTATTTCGGCGGAATCGGTCCGCACACTGGCGGAGTTCGACAAGATTTTTACCGTCATGCAGCTGCGGCACCACCCTTTGACCCAGGAATTGCGCGAACAGGTGGCCGCAGGCGGCACCTTTGAAATCGACATGAATATTTCCGTGTATCGGGACGAAAAATATTTCACGACCTGGAAGGGCGACAACGCTCGTTCCGGCGGCCCGCTCTACAACATTGGCATCCATTATTTCGACCTGCTGCAGCACGTCTTCGGAATCCCGACGAAGGTCGCGACGACGGAACTGAACGACATGATGGGTCGCGGCGTGATCGAAGGCGATCGCTATCGCTGCACGTGGAGCGTCGGCATCTACCGCGACCGCGCCAACCAGCAGCGCCGCTTCCTCGTGAACGGCAAGGACTATAACTTCTCGTCGAAAGATAACTTGTCGTACGAAAATCTGCACCGGATCGTCTACCGCGACCTGCTCGAGGGCCGCGGCGTGCGCCCGCTCGAAACACTGCCGTCAGTCGAGCTCGTCGACTCCCTCTACGCAGCGTATGCCGCATGAGGGCGTGATGATGCATCCAACCGCCGAAATCGCTGATGACGCGTCGATCGGCGCAGGCACGAAAATTTGGCGTCACAGCCAAGTCGTGAGCGGCGCTAAGATCGGCGCAGGCTGCGGCATCGGGCACAACTGCACCATCTTCGGCAAAGCGGTGCTTGGCGAAGGCGTGAAGCTCGAAGCGAATATCGACGTCTGGGATTTGGTCACCTTGGAGGATTTCGTCTTTGTCGGACCCTCCGTCGTCTTCACGAACGATCTGATTCCGCGGGCGAAATATCCGAAGCGCGATCATCCCGAACTCGGCGCTTGGATGGCGACCGTAGTCAAAACCGGCGCGTCGATCGGCGCGAATGCCACGATCGTCTGCGGCGTGACCATCGGGGCGCACGCACTGATCGGCGCGGGCAGCGTCGTGACGAAAGATGTTCCGGAGTACGCGCTGGTCGTCGGCGCGCCCGCTTCGCCGATCGGCTGGGTCTGCGCATGCGGCGGACGCCTGAAATTTGAAAACGGCGCGGCCACATGTCCGCAATGCACGATCAGCTATCGCCTCGCTCATGACGCGGTGCGTCCCGTATGAAGCTGCTGATCATCACGCAGATCGTCGACAAGAACGACGACGTCCTCGGCGCGTTCCATCAGTGGATCAAACGTTTTGCCGAAGTCTTCGAGTCCGTCGAAGTGATCTGCTTGAAACGCGGTGCCCACGATCTGCCCGCGAATGTACGCGTGCACTCGCTCGGCAAAGAGGAGAAGCGCTCGCGCCTGCGATACCTCTGGCGTTTTTATAAATACATTTTCGTCTTGCGCAACGACTACGACGCCGTCTTCGTGCACATGAACTCCGAATACGTCGCCCTGGGCGGACTCTTGTGGCGGCTCATGGGCAAGACGGTCTTCCTGTGGTTCGCGCACAAGGGCGGCAGCTGGCTGCGCCTGTTGGCGCTCTGGATCGGAGATGGCGTCGTCTCCGTTTCAAAAGAAAGCTTCCGCGGCAGCGACTCGTCGAAATTCATGGCCGTCGGCCATGGTGTCGATCCCGATCTCTTCAGCTGCCCGGTGACGGAGCGCGCGCCGGAACGCAAGGTGATCCTGAGCGTCGGTCGGCTTTCTCCCATCAAGGAGTATGATCTGCTGATCGAAGCGTGCCGCCTCCTGCGCGAGAGGCATGCACGTCATGATTTTGTCGTGCGGATCGTCGGAGGGCCGCTGAGCGAGACGGATGCCGTCTACGTCGCCGGCTTGAAAGGCAGGATCGCGAAGGCCGGGCTAGAAGACGCGTTCGAGTTTGTCGGCCCCGTGCCGAACAAAGAGATCCTCCCCTATCTCTGCTCGGCTTCGGCCTTCGTCGCCATGCAGCGCGGCGGCGGGGCCGGAAAAAATTTTCTTGAAGCCATGTCATGCGGCGTTCCCACGCTCGTGTGCACGCCGGTCTTCAACGCGTACCTCGGAGAATGGCTTCCCTACCTCTTCTACGAATGGGGGGCGGAAGATTTGGCCGCGAAGCTCGACGCGTGCCTTTCGCTCCGTCCGGAAGAACGCGCGCGCATGAGCGAATCCCTGCGTACGATCGTCGTCGAACATCATAATCTCAAGAAGCTGGTGCGGCGCGTGAAAGAAGCTTATGAACGTTTACGAGCACGAGGGTAAGGCGCTGCTTCGAACGTACGGCATCGAAATTCCGAAAGGAGTCCTGCTTTCGCATCCGGAAGAGATCGAGCCAGCCGTCCGGGCGCTCGGCGGGCGCTTCGTGCTCAAAGCGCAAGTTCTCTCCGGCAAGCGCGCCGATCGCGGCGGCGTCGTTTTTTGCGAAACAATGGAAGAAGTCTGCAATACGGCTTCATCCTGGTTCGAGGCGGGTTTTGAAGGACAGCCCGTGACCGAGGTCCTGCTTGAAGCGCGGATCTCGGCGAAAAGGGAACTCTACGCCGCATGCGTCTATGACATCGCAGCGCGCGGTCCGTTGCTCGTCGTCGGTGCCTCCGGCGGTACCGGCGTGGAATCGCAGGAGGCATTCGAGCGCTTCCCGCTCGACGTTCGCAATTTCCGGACTTCGCTCCAATCCAGCACGTCCGCGCTTGAAGCGATTGCGCAGGAGCTTCCGAGCTTCTGCGAAAAACTGGTGTCCGCTTTTTTTGAAGAAGACGCGCGCCAGATCGAGATCAATCCCCTGGCCGAATGCGAGGACGGATCGCTCATCGCCCTCGATGCAAAAGTGACGCTCGACGACGCCGGCGTGGCGCGCCATCCCGAATGGAGCGCCTACGAAGGGCGTTCGACACTAGGCCGGGCGGCCACGGCGCGCGAACGCGGCGCGGCCGATATCGACGCGGGTGCTGACGCGCATCGGGGGACGGCCGGCACGTACTTCGAGCTCGACGGCGATATCGCCACATTGTTTTCGGGCGGCGGCGCCAGCCTCGTCAATATGGATACGATGCATCGCCTCGGCCTTCGCGCGGCCAACTACGCCGAATATTCAGGCAATCCTCCGAAAGAAAAAGTCCAGGCCTTGGCCAGACTCGTCCTCTCACAACCCGGGCTCCGAGGCGCCCTGATCGTCGGCGGCATCGCGAATTTCACCGACATCAAAGAAACATTCTCCGGCATCGCGGCCGCACTCGACGTATTGAAGCCTCGCTACCCGATCGTCGTGCGTCGCGCCGGGCCGCGCGAGCAGGAAGGCTTGGACCTGCTGCGCGCATGCGCGGCACGCAACGGCGTGAAGATGGAAGTGTTCGGCAAGGACACGACGATGGCCGATGCCGTCACACGCATGAAGGAACTGACCATATGAGCATCCTGCTTGATGCGAAGACCTCGGTGCTCGTGCAGGGAGTGACGGGTAAGGAGGGCTTACGCGCGCTCGCGGCCATGCGTGCCTATCACACGCGCGTGATCTGCGGCGTCACGCCGGGCAAAGGTGGACACGTCGCCGACGGTGTACCGGTCTTTGAAACCGTCCGAGAAGCCATGGACGCCTTTCCGGAAACGAACGCCGCCGCGATCTACGTGCCGCCTCTTGCCGCCAAGCGCGCGATGCTTGAGGCGATTGAAGTCGGTATTCCGCTCGTAAACGTCATGACGGAAAAGATCCCGCTCAAAGACGCAGCATACTGTCTGGCCGCCGCGCGAGAACGGGGTACACGTCTGATCGGTCCGGGATCCCTCGGCTGTCTCGTGCCGGACGTCGGCCGCATCGGCGTGGTGGGAGGCCCTCTTGTCGATGACATCTACGCGCCGGGCCCGATCGGCGTCATCTCCCGTTCAGGCGGCATGACCAACGAGCTTTCGTGGCTCGTGCGCCAGGCCGGTTTGGGGCAAAGCGCCGCCGTCCATGTTGGCGGCGAACTCTTGATCGGCACGGCCTACGCGGATCTGCTTCGCCTCTTCGAAGCCGATCCAGGCACCGAAGCCGTCGTGCTCTATGGCGAGCAGGGCGCGAATTACGAAAGCGAGATCGTTGAACTCCTTGAAAAGGGCGGTTTCACCAAGCCGTTGGCTGTGCATATCGGCGGTGCCTTCGCAAAAACGCTGCCGGAAGGCGCGGTCGTCGGCCATGCCGGAGCGATCGTCGCGAAGGGACAATCCGCCGCCGACAAAGCTGCCGCACTCCGCAAAGCCGGCGCGCTGGTTGCCGAACGCTTCGAAGATCTCGTAGACTTGGTGAAACCGTCTCTTCGCCTATGAATATCCATACCCGCATCTCCCATGTCACCAAAGAGCGCGAACTCGTTCGCGGCCATGATCTGATCTCCCTGATCGGAACGCGGTCGTTCGTCGAAGTCACCTGGCTTTTATTGCGCGAACATTGGCCGACCAAAGAGGAGGCCGCGATGCTCGACGCCGTCCTCGTGGCCGCGATCGACCACGGCGCAGCTCCGGTCTCTTCGATCGCCGCCCGCGTCGTCGCTTCTTCCGGAAATGAGCCGCACGTCGCCCTGGCCGCGGGCATCCTCGCGCAAGGCACGCTCCACGGAGGCGCGATCGAAGATGCCGCGCGTTTTTTGCTCGCGCATGCGCAAGAAGACGCCGTCACAGTCGTCGCGCAGGCGCGTGCCGAAAAGCGCCGCCTGCCGGGATACGGCCACAAGCTCTTGGAGAGAGACCGTCGGAGCGAAGCGCTGTTCGCGCGTGCCAAAACGCTCGGCGTCTACGGCGCCCATTGCGCCTTTGCCGAACATCTGGAAACAACCTTGAATTCCGGCGCAAAGAAACCGCTGCCGCTCAACATTGACGGAGCCATGGCCGCAGTCTTGCTCGACATGGGCTTCGGCCCGGAGCCGATGCGCGGGCTGTTCGCGCTTGCCCGCTTGCCGGGATTGCTGGCCCAAGTCGTCGAAGAACGCGAAACCGTGCGCGGGCCGAGACGCCTGAACGACGATGAAATCACGTACGAAGGACCTCTTCCCGCATGAAATTCTTTTCACAACGGCTTTCCAAAGAGCAAAAGACGCGATTGCTGAAACGCATGGAACGCGTCGTCGATGCCGAACAGTTCATCGGCGGTCCGGAGGTCGACGAGCTGGAGAAAAAACTCTCAGCCCTGTTCGGCATGGATGCGATCACCTGTAATTCCGGCACCGACGCGCTCGCCCTCGGTTTGAAAGCGCTTGGCATCGGACCGGGCGACGAAGTCATCACGACGGCCTTCACCTATTTCGCGACGATTGAAGCCATCGCTGCCGTCGGAGCGAGGCCCGTCCTCGTCGATATCGATCCCCGCACGTTCAACATCGACGCGTCCGAGATCGAACGGAAGATCACGAAAAAAACCCGTGCGGTCCTGATCGTGCACCTCTATGGGCTCGCTTGCGAGATGGCGCCGATCGTGAAGATCTGCAAAACACATCGCTTAAAGCTCGTCGAGGACTGCGCGCAATCGTTCGGCGCGAAAAACGGCAGCAGGCTGACCGGCACGTTCGGCGACGTCGGCTGCTTCAGCTTCTTCCCGACCAAAAACCTGGGCGCGTTCGGCGACGGCGGCGCGGTCACGATCCGTTCTTCCGCGGTCGCACGCCGTTTCAAGCTCCTAAAAAACCACGGGCAGCGAAGAAAATACGTTCACGAAATTCTCGGCTTTAACAGCCGTCTTGATACGATCCAAGCGGCGGTGCTGCTTGAAAAATTGGGCTGGTTGGAGCAAGATCTAACCGCCCGCCGCCGCCAGGCAGAACGTTGGTTCAAAAAGTATGGGGGGCATGAAAACGTCTTGGCACTGCCCGAGCAAACGGGCCATACCTATAATGTCTTCACACTGACGGTCCGCGACCGCGCCGCCTTCCTCAAGGAATTGGAACGTGATGGCATTCCGTCCGCGATCTATTACGAAGTGCCAGTCTATAAACAACGCGCCTACGCCGATCTCTTCGGAACGCAGAAGACGCTTCCCCATTCCGAATTCGCGGCGAAGCACGTGATCAGCCTGCCTATCCATTAAGTCCGCATGGAAAGCTACCTCGGAAAATATCCCGGATTGATCCAAGGCTTCCTACAAAAAGGGTATCGCCCGATTTTTTTCGATCAGGCATCGGGTGCGCCTGGCGAGCTGATCATCCGTCACGACGTCGATTTCGATTGCCGCTTGGCGCACGAAATGTCGCTTGCCGAAGACAGCTTGGGCGTGAAGGCCACCTATTTCTTCCTGCTGCGCTCCGATTCGTACAATCCGTTCTCGCGTACCAACGCCGAACAGATCCGTTCAATCCAAGCGCGCGGCCACCGTATCGGCATCCATTTCGACCCGACGCACTATAAAGACATCGAGAAAGGGTTTCTCGAAGAAAAAGCGCTTTTCGAATCCTTCTTCGGCGTGCCGGTCGATATGATTAGCATCCATCGCCCGAACGACTTTTTGAAGAATTGCAATGCACCTCTCTGCGGCGTCGAGCACACCTACCAGGACAAGTATTTCAAGAACATCAAATACGTTTCCGACTCGCAAGGGCTGTTCCGCTACGGACACCCTTTTGATACGGAGGAATGGAAGGCAATGAAAGCCATGCATCTGCTCATCCACCCGCTCTGGTGGATGTTTCCAGACGCGAAAGACAATCTCGAACTTCTCGATCAGTTCGTCGCGCAACGGGCGCATGGCTTCCAAGTCCACGTCGCGGATAATTGCATCCCGTACCGCCAACGCATCACGCCATGAACAAAAACGTGGCGATCTTCGGCTGCAAGCGGACGACGCGTTTCATGCTGGACGCTCTGCTTGCGCACGTGCCAATCAGCCATCTCATCACAATCGCCCCCGAACTCGCCGCCAAGAACGACGTTGCGGACTACGACGACCTGCGCGCGTACGCGGCATCCAAAGGCGTCGCCTGCCATGTCGCTGCAAGCTACGGGCTGAAAGACGAAAAGGACGTCGCCGCGCTCCGCGCCATGAACCTGGATCTTACGTTCGTGATCGGCTGGCAGCGTCTCATTCCCGAACGGGTACTTTCCGCCATCCGGATCGGAGCCTTCGGCATGCACGGAAGCGCGGAGAACTTACCGAAAGGCCGCGGCCGCTCGCCGATGAACTGGTCGATCCTCGAAGGGCGCGCGGAATTTTACACGAACCTGTTCCGCTACGATTCCGGCGTCGATTCCGGCGCGGTGCTGGATACCTTCAAATTCAGTATCCGACCGGAAGACACCGCGGAGACGATGCATTTCAAAAACGCCTTGGCGATGAAACGCCTCGTGTTGAGAAACCTGGATCCGCTTTTGGAGGGACGTTTCACCCTCAAGCCGCAGAGCGACGAATCCCCGACGTTTTACCCGAAACGGGAACCGGAAGACGGCCTGATCGATTGGCGCGGCGATATCCGCGAAATCGAACGGTTCATCCGTGCCGTCGCGCCGCCGTTCAACGGCGCTTTCACCTTCATCGACGGAAAAAAGGTCACGATCACGCGCGCCGCCATCTTCGAGTTCGACGACGTAGACTATGGCCAGGCCGGCATGCCTACGGGAACCGTTTTCGACGTCTTTCCGAACGGAAAATGGCTGGTCCGCTGCAACGGCGGCCTCCTGCTCGTGCATGAAAGCGCTTCTCTTGAGCCGATTCAGCCTAGCGGCGTCTGCATCAGTCCGCTGGAAAAGATCAGAGCGTTTCCGAAAAACGCGCGCGGTTTTTACGATCAAGAAGGCTAGGCGGATCCGAAACGTTTCCAAAAAGCCGCCAATCGATCCGCCAGTTCGACCGGCGTCGGTATCGTCTCCGCGCGCTGCCTGGTCGCCGACGCCATGCGGGCGTGTTGGGCCGGCTGCGCGATTTCGACCATGGCTTTGGCAAGAATAGCGTCATTCCCGACCGGCACGACATAGCCTTCGATCCCATTGCGTGGGAGCTCATTCGCGCAACCCACGTCCGTCATGACGACGGGAATGCCGCACGACATAGCTTCCGGCACGACGCGCGCCCAGCCTTCATACCAGGAAGGCAAGACGAGGGTGCCGATGCGCGCATAAACCGCCGTAATGTCTTCGGTGTGCGTGATCCACTCGACGCGGTCCGTGAGTCCCAGTACGAACACTCGCGCCTTGAGGCCGTTTTCCAAAGGTCCCGCGCCGACCATAAGCAGCTTGGCGTCAGGCAGCGTTTTGGCGACCTTAGCGAACGCCTCCAAAAGCCCGAAAAGATTTTTCTGCAGGACATAGCGTCCGACATAGCCGAAGATATGCGGCGGTCCGATCATGCCGCAGGCCCGCGGTTCGCTGTAGACCGGAATCCGCGTCAGGACGGCCGCGGGCATGCGGCGTCTCAGATCCTCTTCGATTTTCAAGCTGACGGCGCGTATCCCGGCGGCCCGCTTCATGACCTGCATGCCCAACGGAAACAAGAGCCGGTTTTTCAACGACTCCCCTTTCCAATGATCGGAAAGAAAGACGCCGCCATGCTCTTCTACGACGAACGGCGCGTGTTCATACCGTGCCGCCACCAAGCCGATCAGTCCCGCTTCAAACGGATCCTGG
>CAYYII010000015.1:0-10550 GCA_964471445.1 uncultured Gammaproteobacteria bacterium | reverse complement strand
GGCCGAGGAATGTTTCAAATAAGAAAAAACCGTTCACAGGAACGGTTCAAGCCACCGCGTTTCGGCGCGAACGGGTCAGGAGGATCCCGAGCGTCGTGCACGAGATCCAGAGGAACGCGATAGGCTGGGCGGCTTGGGGAAGCGTCCAAGCCGGAATCGCGACGACCGCGCAGACGCTTCCGAGCGTGTAGATGATCCAGGACGTGACGTCTTCGTTCTGCGGTTCTTTCCAGGCGGAGACAAAAGTCGGGACCGAGGCAAGGCAGGTCACCGACAAGCCGAGGAGCAACCCGAGCATGGGAGTGTCGAACGCGAGCCAGAACGCGATACCGACCCCGGCGCCGGCAAGGCAGAAAAGATCCAGGCGGCTAAGCCCCGACGCACCGTAGATGGCCGTAAAGACAAAGACGGTCCAGCAACCAAACACGACAGCGACGATCTGCGGGTTCAACGCGCCTTGGACGGCCATCGTGGCCAAGATGAGCGTGTCGAGCACCGCCCAGATGAACCACGTCGATTTCATCGGGCGTTTCCCCCGCTTGACGATGCCATGGATGTACGGAACGTAACCGAGGAACGCAATGATTCCGGAAAGAACGGAAAAGATGCTTCTCACGACAACCTCCTCAGATGACGCATCTTTAACACCAAAAGAGCGAACAGGTCAAGAACGAACGGCTGTTCCCTGCATGGCCGCAGCCGAAAGAGTTCCTCTTTTTTCAAAAAACTCCCCGTAGGGAGTTTTTGATTAGAACAAGCGTTCAATGATCCAGCTCGCGAGCAGCCAGACGACCAGATATCCGACAATCAATTGCCATCTCTTGAATTTCTTCAGCGCGGGAACCTGGGCGAGTTCCTGGAGATCCCGGCGGATGTACACCCAAGTGAAAAAGGCGATGAAGGCGAGGACGAGCCCTGTCGCGGCGACGAGTTCCCAGTCCATAGGCTTACTTCACCACGTTCTTCAAATACTGCCCCGTCAATGACCCCTTCGCCTTAACGATCATTTTCGGCGTGCCTTCGGCTACGAGTTTGCCGCCCTTGTCTCCGCCTTCGGGACCCATGTCGATCACCCAATCCGAGCATTTGATAACGTCGAGGCAGGCGCTTGATGTCTTCGAAGTGGAGGCCGGTCGTCGGTTCATCCAGGATGTAGAGCGTCTTACCGGTCGCGCGGCGCGAGAGTTCGGTCGCGAGCTTCACGCGCTGGGCTTCGCCGCCCGAGAGATTCGTGGCGGGCTGTCCGAGCTTCAGGTAGCCGAGACCGACGTCATGGAGGACGTCGAGCTTATCGAAGACGGCCGGCACGTCGGAGAAGAAGCGTCGCGCCTCCTCGACCGTCATGTTGAGCACGTCGGCGATCGTCTTGTCCTTGATGTGGATCTCAAGCGCTTCATGGTTATAGCGCGCGCCTTTGCACTCCGGACACTCGACGAAGACGTCGGGCAGGAACTGCATCTCGATGCGCTGATAGCCTTCGCCAGCGCAGGTTTCGCAACGGCCGCCACCCTTCACATTGAAGGAGAACTTGCCCGCGTCGTACCCCTTCATCTTGGCTTCAGGCACTTCGGTGAAGAGATCGCGGATGGCCGTGAAGACGCCGGTGTACGTCGCCGGGTTCGAGCGCGGCGTGCGGCCGATCGGCGACTGGTCGATCGTGATGATCTTGTCGATGTGCTCGATGCCTTTGATCGCCTTGTGGGCGCCGGGCTCTTCTTTCGCGCGATAAAACTTCTTTTCGAGCGCGCGGGCGAGGATGTCGATCACGAGTGTCGACTTGCCGGAGCCGGACACGCCCGTCACTGCCACGAGCTTACCGAGCGGGATCTTGACTTCGACGTTCTTCAAATTGAACGCCGTCGCGCCGATGATCTGGATCGATTTGCCACTCCCCTTGCGCGGCTCCTTGGGCGCGACGATTTTCTGCTTGCCGGACAGATACTGCCCGGTCAGAGATTCCTTGTTCTTTTTGATCTCGGCGGGCGTGCCTTCGGCCGTGATCTCGCCGCCAAATTCGCCGGCGCCCGGACCCATGTCGAAGACGTAGTCGGCCGCTTCGATCATCGCTTCATCGTGCTCAACGACGATGACTGAGTTGCCGACGTCGCGGATCGATTTGATCGCTTCGATCAATTTGTCGTTGTCGCGAGGATGCAAACCAATCGAAGGCTCGTCCAAAATGTAAATAACGCCCGAAAGCGAGGTGCCGAGCTGCGTCGCGAGGCGCACGCGCTGACCTTCGCCGCCGGAGAGCGTCGTGACCGAGCGATCGAGCGTCAGATACCCGAGGCCGACTTCAAGAAGATGCGTCAGGCGATGCGTGACTTCCTTGACGATCTGATCGGCAATCTTGCGGTCGAAGGGCGTGAGCTCGATCGTCTTGAACGTGCCCCCAAGCTCTTCGATCGACATGCCGACGTACTCCGAGATGTTCTTGCCGACGACCTTCACGCCAAGCGCTTCCTTGCGCAAGCGCTGGCCCTTGCAGACCGGGCACGTGACGGTCCGCATGTACTCCTCGATCTCCTTCCGCATGTACTCCGAATCGGTCTCGAGGTGCTTTTTCTCGAGGTGTGGGATGACGCCCTGGAATTCGGCGTCGCCGTAAAGCACGGCTTCGATTGCCTTCTTCGGCAGGTCCTTGCTCGGCACGTCCAGCGAGAAATGCATGCGCTCGGCGAGCGCCTGGAGCTCTTTCATCATGCCTGTGCCGCTGCCGGCGATGCGCGTCCAGGGCTTGATCGCGCCTTGGGCGAGGGTCAGTTTGTCGTTCGGGATGACGAGTTCCGGTTCGGCCGTCAGCTTCACGCCGAGGCCCGTGCAGCCAGGGCAGGCGCCATGCGGGCTGTTGAACGAAAAAATGCGCGGCTCGATTTCGGGCAGCGAGATGCCGCAGTCGGCGCAGGCCAGGCGGCGGGACATCAAAAGGTCTTCGTCTTTCTTTTCCAAATAGACGCTCAGGAAGCCGTCGCCCATTTCGAGCGCCTTGCCGACGAGCGCCAGCATCTGCTTTTCGTCGTAGGCCGGGTTCTTTTCCTGGATCCGGGCGATGACCGCTTCGATCGTGTGGCGCTTGTCGCGATCGAGGCGCTGCTTGGTGAGCTCTTCGATCGTGTAAAGCGAGCCGTCGACGCGGGCTTCGCGGTAGCCGGCGCGGAACATCGCCTCGATCGCTTTTTTCTGTTCACCCTTCTCTTCCTTCACGACCGGCGCGAGGATCACGAGCCCCTGGTCCTTGGCGAGCAGGTTGATGCGCTCGACGATCTGGCGCGGGGTCTGTTCGGAAACCGGCTTGCCGCAATTCGGGCAGTGCGCCTTGCCGACGCGCGCGAAGAGCAAGCGGAAGAAATCGTAAATTTCGGTGATGGTGCCGACCGTCGAGCGGGGGTTCGAAGAAACCGTCTTTTGATCGATCGCGATCGTCGGGCTGAGGCCCGAAATCTCGTCGACGTCCGGCTTGTCCTGGAGTTCCAGGAACTGGCGGGCGTACGACGACAAGCTCTCCATGTAACGGCGCTGTCCTTCGGCGTAAATCGTATCAAAGGCAAGACTCGACTTGCCGGAACCGGAAAGGCCCGTCACGACCACCAGCGCGTTTTTCGGAATGTCGACGGAGACGTTCTTCAAGTTGTGCGCACGCGCGCCGCGCACACGAATCACGTCCGGAACTCCGCCTTTTCCGCGAACTTTGGAGATTTTTTTGCCAGCCATGCATCCGAAGTTATGTCGGAAGGCACTCTAGCATGGAATTGTCGAGAGAGCAAGGAGCGCACCATGCGGCGCGTTCCAGGACCTCATTTGTTGCGGCAGTCTGACGTGAAAGCGCGAACGCCTTTAACGTACTTGCTGATTCCGGGACCGCTGCAGCCGTTTTTAAAGGACTGCTGATGCAGCGTCTTAATGACCTGGTTGCCAACCAAGAGTTGCTTGCCCTCTTCCACGCGCGCATCGACGAAATTTTCGCAGGGATTCCAAGCGCAGACGGCGCCCAAATGCTGTGGGAGATCGTCCAGCGTCTCTCTTCCGGCGAGGGACGGGCCTCCTCCGTTCATGACCTCTTGCAAGCTGATATCGTCTTCCTCCGGATACGCCGGTTCCGGAGAATCGTCATATCCGCCGCAGCCGCAGGTTTTGGTATCGGCGCACCCTCCATCGCTCACCGCGTCCGGCTCGTTGCCATTGACATTTTCACAGTTGATGTCGGCCTGCACGCAACCGGGAAAACCTCCCGCCGGCCCGCAATACGACCACAGTTCCTGATTAGGCGTTTGCTTCCGGATGCTCTCGACCGTGGTCATCCAGGCATAGCACGCGTCTTCAAGACCGTAGCCAAGCTCGCTCGCCACCGTCTTCGTGATGTACATGCAAGGAAGGCAAACGCCGAGGCGGGCATTCTTGTCTTTTCCAACTTCTTCCTTGACGGTCTTGCTATCAAGTCCGTTTTTTTGCAGGCACGTTGCGACTTGATCGAAGCCGCCTCCGCGCACGACCCGTCCAATGCGGCAGTCTCCCTGATACATGCAGTAGAGCGTGCTGGCATCCTGTGTATATTGGCCGATGTTCCCGCACGCTTGCGCCGTGCCGGCCGGAGTGACGGAGTGTCCTTGCGCGATCACCTCCTCGCACCAAGGCAGGAGAGAGAGTTCTGTCCCGATGACCGAAAGTTGTGGGCTGAGCGGCTTGAACTCCAGCAGCGCCGGATTGATGGTGTTAAGGAGCGCGTACGCCGAGAGCGCAAGCGTGAGGCCGATCAAGGCGTCGGTGATGCGTTTTTTCGCATTCTTGATCTTGCCGGAATCCCCCGCCGAGGTCAGGTACTGAAAGCCGCCGATGATCATCATGAGCGCAGCAAGAAGCCCGATGATCGAAATCAGGAATTGATACATGACGCCGATGTAGCTCGCGAGATCGGCGACCTTGCCTGCCGAATACCCTTCGACCTGCTGGGCGATCGGGATCGGAACTTCCAACTTGATGGGTTCGGGGGGCGGTACTTGGGCCGACGCGGTTCCTGCATGGACGAACGAAAGCGTTCCAAGCGTCAAAAGCGCGAACGCGGCGAGAAAAAATTTACGGAGAGACATACCGGCGGATCAGCGTTTCAAAGACGTCTTTAGGAATCGCACCCTCGACGCGACTGCCGTTGAAGAAGAAGGTCGGCGTGCCGCGGACGCCGGCGGCGAGGCCGTCGGCGGCATCCTTTTCGATTTCGTCGAGCCTAGCATGGGCGTTCATGCACGCGCGATAGACGGGCATATCGGCGCCGGACTGTTCGGCAGCCCGGTCGATCTCTTCGCGCGTCAGCGTTCCATCCGCCGCGGCAGCAAACAGGCGATCATGCATCGGCCAGTACTTTCCTTGCGCTTCGACACAGCCGGCGCCTTCGGCGGCGATCACGGCATGCGCATGAAGCTCCGCGACCGGGAAATCCCGGATGACGAGGCGCATCTTGTCTTGATATTTGGCTGCGAGCTGGCGCACGATCGCCGACTCCGCGTTGCAGAAGGGGCATTCGTAATCCAGGAACTCGACGATCGTGAGTTTGGCGTCGGTCGGACCGATCGCCGGATCATCGGCGGTCGCGACGTCGGCATACGCGCCCTTCGGCGCGCCCCCTCCCGATTTCAGCAACGTGAACTGACCGGAGTACTGAGGCAATTCAACATCGCCTCCTCCGGAAATCATCCGGTAGTAGCTCCAGACGCGCCACAAGAAGAGCAGGGCCAGCGCGAGCGCGAGGCCGATCACGATCATCGGACCCAGGGAAGAAACGCCGCGACGGGGCATATGGCGAAATGATACCACGTACACGTCCTGACCAAAATGTGCGTTTCTCTGATCTGTCATCCTGAATGAAACGAAGGATGGTCTATATAAAGAGAACACTGACACTGACGGAACGGATTGACACGTCCCTGCCGAATTGATACGCTTCCTTCGATATTGCAACCGCTTTTCCCTTTATGAAGAACATCCTCACCATCATCCAAGTCGCCGTCTCCGTGCTGCTGATCGTCTCGATTTTGCTGCAACAGCAAGGCGTTGGCCTCGGCGCGACCTTCGGCGGCGACGGCAACTCGTTCCGCACCAAGCGCGGGCTCGAGAAAGGCCTGTTCTATCTCACGATCGTCCTGGCCACCCTGTTCCTCGGTACCAGCCTCGCGATCATCATCGTTTCTTAAACCTCCTCCCCTTTAAGGGAGGCAGGAGAGTTTAAACGCTCCCTCCCCCTCTTCCGTGAAGAGGGGGATTTCCAAAAAATGCCTTCATATCGCGAACGATCAGGATCCCTGCTCGACCGCCTGAAGCGCGGATGGAACCGGCGGCGGCCGGCCTCGTTTCGCGAACATGAGAGCTGGGACCAGCGCCTGGTGCATTCGCTCGCGTCCGCCCGCCTTCCGACCTGGCGGCAGATCCGCCATTTGCCGGAAGTCCTTTCTTCGAACGACAACTTCCGGCTGCGCCTCGGCATCGGCCTGTTCGTGTTCGGTCTCGCGCTCGTCGGCGGCGGCCTGTATTTTTCGCACACCTCCGTTGGACCCTCGGTCGGCGGCACGATCACCGAAGGCATGGTCGGTTCGCCGCATGCCTTGAATCCGATCCTGTCGCTCTCGAACGACGTCGACAACGATCTGACGCGCCTCGTCTTCTCCCGACTCTTCACGACCGACGGCAATGGGCGGCTCGTGCAGGATCTCGTCGAGAACTACGGCGTCTCGCCCGATCAGAAAACCTACAGCTTGACGCTGCGCCAAGGCGTGCGCTGGCACGACGGCCAAGCGCTGACGGCCGACGACGTCCTGTTCACGTTTTCGCTCATCCAGGATCCGGCCTGGAAGAGCCCCCTCTACGCGTTCTTCAAAGGCGTGACGGTCGAAAAACCCGATGACATGACGATCAAGTTGACGCTCAAAGAGCCGTACGCGCAATTCTTGTCGCACCTCGATTTCGGCATTCTCCCCCGCCATATCTGGAAAGACGTGAGCGCCCAAGACGCGCAGTTGGCCGAAGCGAATTTGAAGCCGATCGGCAGCGGGCCGTTCAAGTTCGACGATCTGCGCCGCGACAAGCGCGGTTTCGTCATGAGCTACACGCTCGCCCGCAATGCCGCGTATTACCAGCCGGCGCCATACATCGAAAAAATGGCGTTCCAGTTTTATCAGGACTATCCCTCGGCCCTCGAAGCCTTGCGCAAGCGGCAGATCGATTCGCTCAGTTTCGTGCCGCGCGACAAGCGCGAAGACGTAAAAGGTTCGTCGCACGTCACCCCGGTTTCGCTCGAACTGCCGCAAGTCACGGCCGTCTTCTTCAACCCCGGGCAGAATTCGATCTTAAAAGACAAGGGCGTGCGCCGCGCGTTGACGATGGCGATCGACAAAGGCCGCATTCTGTTCGATGTGCTGGACGGCGACGGCCACCCGGTCGATCACCCGGTTCTGCCCGGCATGAGCGCCACTTCGACCGCGCCCGTTCCTTATAATCTGACCGCCGCCGGAGCACTCTTGGATTCGCTGGATTGGAAGATCGATCCAGCCGACGGTTTGCGCAAGCGCGTCACGGCCGCCAATGCGAAAACCAAGACGCCGGCGTCGAGCGAGACACTTTCACTCGCGCTCACCACGGTCGATCAGCCAGAGAGCCTGGGCACGGCCACGATCATCAAGAACGGCTGGGCCGCGCTCGGCGTCGACGTTGTCGTGAACGCCGTTCCCGCTTCGGAAATCCACCGCACCGTCATCCGCCCGCGCGACTACGATGCGCTTCTCTACGGGCAGCTCCTCGGGGCCGATCTCGATCCGTATCCTTTCTGGCATTCTTCGCAGATCCAGGACCCCGGCTTGAATTTGGCGATGTTCTCCGATCATGAGGCCGATCAGGCCCTCGAAGCGGCGCGCCGCACAGCGGATCCGGCCGCACGGCAGCAGTACTATGCCAAGTTTTTGACTATCTTGGCCGATCAGCAACCTGCCGCCTTCCTCTATAGTCCTTCCTATACATATGCAATCCCGGCCGAGCTTAAAGGCTTCGGCGGCACGCGGGTGAATGATCCGTCGGACCGCTTTGCCACAATCACGTCGTGGTATTTAAAAACGGCGAGGCGGTGGAAATAAGCAAGCTTGACCATTCCGGCCGTTCGGGGTATACTGATTCTCCTAGGAGGTACGAAAAAACACGCGTGGGCAAGTGGCGGAATTGGCAGACGCATACGGTTCAGGGCCGTACGACCGCAAGGTCATGAGGGTTCAAGTCCCTCCTCGCCCACCAGGCAGATTACCCGTCGAAAGTTTTGAAGCGACGCTTCAAGCCTCCCGACTGTCGATCTGCGAAGACATTTCTCCCGTTGTTGCACGGGACCCGAATGTCCGCAATCAACACAATATATAAACCGCCCCGCATGCGTGGGGCATGAACAGATTCTTTTTTATGGTATCCGTACCCAAGCGACCGGCTCCGTCCACTGGCGGCGCCTCGCGACCCGCGTCATCCGGCGCAAGCCCGCGCCCGCCTCAGCAAGGCGGCGCTCGTCCGCCCTTCCGCCCCGCCTATGGAGCCGCTCGCGGCGGCGACAATCGCCCCCCGTTCCGCGGCGGACGCAACAACAACCGTCCCGGCCAGAAAATGCAGACCGTCGGAAACGGCCAAGCGCAGCGCGGCATGTCCGCGAGGACTGTCGAAGCGCTGAACGCTCCGAAAAACGCCGCCGTGCTGCCGATGGATAACATCCAGGGCAACCCGCCGAAGCTCAAGGTATACGCCTTGGGCGGCCTCGAAGAGATCGGCCGCAACTGCACCGTCTTCGAATGCGGCGACGATATCGTCATCGTCGACGCCGGCTTGATGTTCCCGGAAGAGAACATGCCGGGGATCGACTACATCATCCCGAACATCGCCTGCCTCAAAGGCAAGGAGCGCAACATCCGCGGCATCATCGTGAGCCACGGCCATCTCGACCACGTCGGCGGCTTGCCGTTCATCCTCCCCCGCCTCGGCTTCCCGACGATCTACACTGCCCCGCTCACGGCCGGTATCATCCGCAACCGCCAGGAGGAATTCGGCAACGCCAGCCAACTGAAGTTCCAGATGGTGACCGGCAAGAGCCGTATCCAACTCGGACGCAATTTCGTTTTCGAGCCGTTCCACGTCAACCACAATATTTCCGACGCCTTTGGTACCGCGCTCTACACCCCGTACGGCGTGATCCTCGGCACGGGCGACTTCAAGTTCGACTTCACGCCGGCGGATGGCGACCCGGCTGACCTGATCCACATCGCGGGATTCGGCGGCAAGAACGTCCTCATGCTGATGTCCGACTCGACCAACGCCACCTCGCCGGGACACCAGATCTCGGAAAAAGTCGTCGGCGAAGAAATCCGCCGCACGATCGAGCGCGGCACCGGACGCGTCATCATCGGCATGTTCTCGTCGATGCTCACCCGCATGCAGCAGGTCTTCGACGCCGCCGAACCGCTCGGCCGCAAGGTGCTGCTCCAGGGCCGCTCGCTCCTCAACAACGTGGAGCTCGCGCACAAGCTGGGCTACATGAAATACAAGCAGGGCACGATCGTCGAGGAGGAGGAGTTCAAGCGCCTGCCGGACAACAAGGCGATCGTCGTCTGTACCGGCTCGCAAGGCGAGCAGAACGCGACGCTCATGAAGGTCGCGAATCGCGAACACAAGTTCCTCTCGATCCAGCCGGGCGACCTCGTCGTCTTCTCGAGCTCGGTCATCCCAGGCAACGAGCGCACGGTCCAATCCTTGAAGGACACACTGGTCCGCCAAGGTGCCAAGCTCGTCGACAACGCCATGGTCGATATCCATGCGGGCGGCCACGCCAAGCAGGAAGACCTGAAGCTCATGCTGCGCCTCACCAAGCCGCGCTACTTCATGCCGATCCACGGCAACCGCTTTATGCTTGAAGCCCACGCGGACCTGGCCGAAGCGGTCGGCACGCCGCGTTCGAACATCTTCGTGGCCGACAACGGCCAAATCGTCGAGTTCGACAAGACCGGCGCCCGCCTGACCGCCGAATTCGTCCCGTCCGAATACGTCTTTGTCGACGGCCTCGGCGTCGGCGACGTCTCCGAAGTCGTCCTGCGCGACCGCCGCGAACTGGCCGAAGACGGCATGCTCGTCGTCGTCTGCAAGATCGACAAGAAGACCGGTGCGCTGGTCGGCGATCCCGACGTCATCTCGCGCGGCTTCGTTTATCAGAAAGACGCGACCGGGCTCGTTCTGCGCGCCAAGGACTTCGTGAAGAAGATCCTGAAGGACGCGGACCCGAAGAGTCCGGCCCTCGACGAATACCTGAAAACCAAGATCCGCAACGAAGTCGGCTCGTTCCTCTTCAAAGAGACGGAGCGCCGCCCGATGATCCTGCCGGTCCTGATCGACGTGTAACGCAAGAAACCCCACTCCCCCGAGTGGGGTTTTTGGTTGACGGAATCATTCCGTCATGGAAGGGTAAAGATGTCCGCCCACGGGAGGTTGTCGATGAGCCAGAACCCCTTTCCTCTTTCGGAGCAGGCCAATGAATTCCTGGTGCGGTTGCA
>CAYYII010000014.1:0-10751 GCA_964471445.1 uncultured Gammaproteobacteria bacterium | reverse complement strand
ATGCACCTGTTGTTCGTAATCGGCGAGGTTTTTCTGCGTATCTTTGAGCTCCGCGCGAAGCTTGCGCGCCTGCCACCAGCCGGCCGTCTCGAGTTCTCGGTCGAGCCGCGCTTTCTCCAAGAGGAGATACCGATAATCGTTAGCGTTGAAGGCTTGGGGACTCAATTCGCCGCTCGCAATCATCGCTTCGGCCTGCATGGCGACCGCGTCGACTTCTTGGTCCGTATCGAGAATCGTTTCGCTGCGTTCCGCATCGTACGATTCCGCGATATGCCGGCGTACATCCGCCGTTTTTTTGGCGTCTTCGGCCTGCTGCTTCTCCGCCAGCGATTGCACGTAAGAAGGGTCTTCGCCTTGGGCGAACCACGTGTTTTCTCCTTCGGTTTCCTGTCTTATCTTTTCGGCGCCCTTCTCTCTCTGGGCCTTCTCTTCCGAAGCGATGCGTGCCTCGGTCAATTTCTGGAGCGCGTCGTCAAACTCGCGCGTTTCCTGGTCGGCCGCGTCTTGTTTGTTTCCGTTCTTATCTTCCGCTACAGGCCTGGCATTGGGCGCGACCGCAGCCGCGGCAGGCTGTATCTCTTCTTGCTGCTTGGTTGCCGACCTCGCTTTGGCGGCCCGACCTTTATGCTTGCTGCCTTCAGTCCGTTCCCAATCCGCGTAGCGTGCCGCATACGCTTCCCCGGCTTCGCGCATTTTTTTATTGGCTGCGTCCAATTTTTTATTCAGCTCACGCCGAGCCATGTCAAAGGAAAAAGCGATTGTTTCCTCGGACAATCCGCGATCGCTTAACTTCTCTTTGGCTTCTTGCAGCCTGCCTTTGACCTCTTCTTTCAGCGTCTGGTAGTCGGCTTTCGCTTTCGCATAGGCGTCGCCCAGGTCCTGAACCTCGTTTTTTTCTTTCCCCCTCAAGGCCTCAGCCGCAACTTCGCTGGCCTTCGCCTGCTCCCAATGATCTTCAAACGGCTTAATTCTGGTCACGCCTTGCGGCAAGGGCTTTCCCCGACTTGTCGTCCGTTTGCCTTCCATGACTGGCGCGGGCGGGGGAGAGGTTTTGGTTTTCTTGGCTTTCGGCTCTTCCTCCACGATAAGATCGGAAGCGTCCAGCTCTTGGTCTTCTTCGTCTTCAAGAATGACACTCGCTTCTTGTTGGCGTGTCGGCTCCTCGTATGTTTTCGCCTCGAGTTCTCCGGTAATGCTCACGGCATTCTGCGTGCCCGGATCTTCGCTTGAAGAAGCTGTCTTTTTTTGCGAAGGCTTCTCCCGTTTTTTCCCTGAAGCCGGAGGCTTGATCGCTTCGAACGGACCCGGCAAGGTTTTTCTTTGTCTTCTCGGCTTTTCGGCCTCCATTGAAATATTCTCCATATCCAGACTATGTGGATGAAATCAGAAGAAGTATACCACAAAATACCGAGAATCCTTGCTCGAATGCGCAGAAAATATTAGACTATCTTCTTATGAATCCGCTTCCGCGCATCATCGTGATCGTCGGCCCCACCGCTTCCGGAAAATCGGCGGCGGCGATTCGGCTCGCCGAAACGGTCGGCGGCGAGATTGTCTCGGCCGACTCGCGCCTTCTTTATAAAGAGATGGATATCGGGACGGCCAAGCCCTCGAGGAAAGAGCGCGCCGCAATCCCGCATCATCTGATCGATGTCGTGTCGCCATCCAGCACGCTGACGCTCGCCGCCTACAAGCGGAAAGCACTCGCGGCGATCCGGGGGGTCTTGAAACGCGGACGCGTGCCG
The DNA here is from genome assembly GCA_964471445.1 of uncultured Gammaproteobacteria bacterium. Classification (GTDB taxonomy): domain Bacteria; phylum Patescibacteriota; class Patescibacteriia; order SG8-24; family DYFX01; genus DYFX01. Next base: position 9,006 of record CAYYII010000014.1, on the reverse strand, counting down.
ATCGTCGTCGGCGGGACGGGCTTATATGTGAAAGCGATTGTCGAGAATCTGGAGATTCCCGAAGTGCCTCCGGATCCGAAGTACCGCGCGTTTCTGGCGAAGAAAGGAAAGGATTGGATTTTGAATGAGATTCAGAAACGCGATCCCGCTTACGCCGAACGCATCGGCCCCAATCCGCGCTATGCGACTCGCGCGCTCGAAGTCATCCGCGCGACGGGTAAGCCATTCGGTGCGCAGCAGGGGAAAGGCCCGCGGATTTTCGAAGCACTGATGCTCGGCCTTGATCCCGGCAAGGATGCGCTGAAACGCCACATCGCGCGCCGCGTTGAAGCGATGTTTCGCGCCGGCTTGATGAAAGAGGTCCGAGCGTTGGCAAAAAAATACTCCTCGGATCTTCCAAGCATGAGCGGGATCGGCTATCGGGAGCTTCTTTCTCATTTTCGAGGAGAGGTTTCGCTCGCGGAAGCCAAGCAGACGATCAAGCGAAATACGGAACAGTATGCCAAACGCCAAATGACCTGGTGGCGCGGCATGCAAGGAGTCGAGTGGCACGCGCGCCCGGAAACCGTCCTTAAAAGTGCTAAAAAATGGCTTGATTCAGCTAAATAAACGACTCTGGCCTTTTCAAAAGCCTTATTTTGTGGCATAATAAGCTCAGAATTCTTAAACGTCCCCGTATGGAACCCGTCATGGGCTACTGCGTGAAGTGCAAGGACAAGCGCGAGATCAAAGACGCGCAAGAGGTGCAGATGCCCGCGAAGGGCGGCAAGACCCGCCCGGCGCTCAAGGGCGTCTGTCCGACCTGCGGCACCGGCATCTTCAAGATCCTGCCTTCCAAAGCGGCGTAAGCCGAACTCCTCCCTCTCGGGAGGAGTTTTTTTATTTATGCACACCCCAGTCTTGCCGGCCGCCCAGGCCGATGCTAGAATCAATTTTTCGCCAACGGGCCGCAGGGGATTTTTCGCCAGGGCTACTTCTCACGCCCCTTCGAAACATCTCAGGGGACGGGCGCGCCTCGTCGCGGTCGTCCAGGACCCCTGCGGCCCGTTGGTGGAAAGAAAAACAGCCCCCTTGCGAGGGGGCTGTTTTCATTATTTACCGCCGAGCCACTTGGGGAGCCGCGCTTGGATGCGCCTCAAGAAGGAGCGGGGCTGGGGGATTCGCACGGACGTGTTCTGGGGCGCAGGATATTCAGGATTTTCATCCGCATGCTGTTCAGCAACGAGGCTATCTACAGCGTCATTGGCCAGTCGTGCCTGAATGTCTCGGATTTCGCGGGCTTCCCTTCCTGCCGCGATCGCCGCGCCGCGTTTAAGCCCCTCTTTTTCCCGCTCTAACGACTGTCCTTTAAGGTGCGTAATTTCAGTGACATCCGGATCGTGCATGCCCAGCACTGTTTCAGCCTCTTCGGTCAGGTCCTCTATTTCATCCAGATCGTTTTCATCGAGCGGAGTCACCGCGTTTTGTTCTTTGAGCGTGCGGTGAATTTCCTGTTCCATCAGTTTCCGCTTGCGCTGAGCGTCTGTTTGCGCCTGCTGCGGCGCATCTTTCGCTTGAATCTCCCCCTGCTCTTCACCCGTTTCCAGCGCTTCCTGCCCCTCCTTGATCAAATCAAGCGCGCCCGCTTTCCAGGTGGCTTCAGATGCTTCGTTACCGTCCTGTACCAGTTTGAGTTTCGGTTTTTTTTCTTCTGAAGGACTTTCGGATGCAGGTATCCTTTCGGTGGCGTTGTGGCGGGGCATAGAAGCGAGGTTAGAGCTTTCCAAGTTTGGCTTCGAGAATGTCGCGGACGAGTTCGGGTTTGGCTTTGCCTTTGGTTTCTTTCATGACTTGACCGACCAGGAACATGATCGCGTTCTGCGTGCCGCCTTTGTAATCGTTGACGACTTTTTCATTGGCCAGAATAGCGTTGTCGCAGGCGAGTTCGAGGTCTCCGACGTCGGAAACCTGTTCGAGGCCGCGTTCGCCGACGATCTGCGAAGGATCCTGGCCGCTTTCGAGCATGGCGCGCAGGACTTCTTGGCCCGCGGTCGAATTGATCTTGCCGAGATGGAGGAGCGTCAGGAATTCGGCGAAGTTCTCGGGCGTGACTTTGGCGACGCGGATGTCGGTTTTGATCTCGCCCATGAGGCCCAGGAGCTTCGAGAGCATCCAGCCGGAAACGAGCTTGGCGAACTTGGATTTCGTTTTGTCCCAGTCTTCCTTTTCTCCTGTCGAGGCGAGCCACTCGCGCAGCTCCGAAAACGCACGTTCTGTGAAATCCGCCAGTCCCGGCGTCTCGACGATCTGTTTCGCATCGGCGGGAGACAGGGCGTATTCTTCGCGGAAACGCTCGCGCTTGGCTTCCGGCAGCTCCGGCATGTTCCCGCGGGCCTCCGTTTCAATTTCAGCGAGGGCGAGCGGCGGCAGGTCCGGATCGGGAAAGTAGCGGTAATCAGCGGAATCCTCCTTGGTACGCTGCTCGACCGTGATCTGTTTGTCCTCGTCCCAGCCGCGCGTCGTCGTGATCATCGGCGGCGTGCCGATCTCCCAAAGCTTCGTCTGGCGCAGGATTTCGTATTCAAGGGCGCGTTCGACGGCTTTGAAGGAGTTTAGGTTTTTGACTTCGGTCTTCGGGTTGAAGCGGGCGACATCCTCTTTTTCAAGAGCGGGATCGTCGATGACTTGGCGGAGGCTGACGTTCGCGTCGCAGCGCAGATGGCCCTTTTCCATGTCGGCGTCGGAAACGCCGAGCGTGCGCATGATCAAGCGCAACTCATGGAGGAACGCTTTGGCTTCGGAAGCGGAAGCGAAATCCGGTTCGGTGACGATCTCGGCGAGCGGCGTGCCGGCGCGGTTGAAGTCGACGAGCGAGGCTTTTCCGCCCTCGGCGTGCTGCAGCTTGGCGGCGTCTTCTTCAAGATGCAGGCGCGTGATGCCGATCGTGAAGACGGTCCGTTCCTTGCCTTCGGCGTACGGATTTTCGAGGGTGATTTTTCCGCCGACGCCGACCGGCTTGTCAAACTGAGAAATCTGGTAGCCTTTCGGCAGGTCCGGATAAAAATAGTTCTTGCGATCGAACTTCGATTGCGCAGTGATGCGGCAGCCGAGCGCGAGCGACGCAAGCACGCCGAAACGGATCGCCTGGGCGTTGGCGACCGGAAGGGTACCTGGATGCCCCATGCAGATCGGGCAAACAGCAGTGTTCGGCGGCGCATCTTCGGCGCGATTATCGCAGCCGCAGAACATCTTCGATTTGGTTTTGAGCTGGACGTGGATTTCCAGCCCGATCACAGGCTCAAGCGTCATAGTATGCCCATCCTAGCAGGTGTTTCCGCATAAAAAAAGAGCCCGGGACTAGGTCCGGGCGGTGGCGAGTTAAGGTGTGTCGGCATGCCCCCCCGCGGCTTCTCGGTGGGCGGGTTCACGGGGCTTTGGCGAGATAGAGGAGCAAGAGCTGGCAAACGGCATAGCCACGCATTCCGAAGAGAGCAAGCCGGTAGTCGTCTGATGCGAATGGAATAAACACTGGCAATATAAATAGGACGATCACGATTAGCTTGTGCTGGTTGCTCTGGTGTCTGCCTAATTCGTCCACAAAACCTGTCTTGCCCCGATCTTCGTCATCCGTGTCCAAGCGCAAGTGCAGGTATTGTTCCAAAGTTTCAAAGAACAAAAGCAGCCCTGCAAGCACTCCAAAAATCTGCGCGACCCCTGATGCTTGCATTGGCATTAGCATGACAATGATGACGGCAAGGCAGAGGATTCCGGCGGCTTGTATCGTATAGCGGATCATCGACTTTCTGATTCCAAACCTCGACAGGAGGAAGAGGTAGACGGAATCAATCTGGCGCTGGACGACGGCATCCACGCGTGAAAGGAACGAAGCGATCCATCCCATGTCTTTCTCCTTTGCGGGACGTCAAAACGTACAACGCCCTGACGGCTTTGTCAAGGCGTTGAAGTCATGAGTTGAAGCGCGCGTTCGATGTGCGGCCAAACCAGGTCATGGCAAAGAGACACGGGATGGAGCGTTCCGTCTGGCGCGGTGCAATCCACGAGGGCATGGTTCGGCAAGCGCGTCGCGTAGTAGCGATAGCTGGCTTCGACGCGTTCCTGCATCGTCAGATCCTTCTCGTTCACGTCTTGTTTGGCGCCTTCCAGGTAGGCACGGTCCGCTTTTTTGAGGACGTTGGCGTCGCGGGCGGCCACGGGCGCCCCGATCACGAGCGTGAGATCGGGACGCGGAATGCCGAGGCGGACGTATTCGTAGTCGTCGAGCCAGGCGGCGAAAGAGGCACGCTCGCTCTCCGGGACTTTGATGCTTTGATAGGCCAGGTTCGACATCCAATAGCGATCTGCGACGACGTGCGTGCCAGCATTGAGATGTGCGCGGATCTCGGAGGCGGCGGCGTAACGGTCGATCGCGTAGTAGCTCGAGATGGCATACGGGCTGACGTCGGCGGGGGAGCCGAATTCGCCGCGCAAAAATTTCTCGACCATCATGGCCGAGCCTTGGCCGTAGCGCGGGAAGCTCGTGCCGACGGCGGCCTGGCCCGAGGCGCGAAGGCGTTCCACGACCAGCTTCGACTGGGTGCCTTTGCCCGCGCCGTCGCCGCCCTCGATCGCGATGAAGATGCCGCCCATGCTAGGCGTTCGCTTCCAGGGCCGCTTCCTTGACCCGTTGCTTGGCTTCCGAATCGGCGCGGCTCCAGAAATAATCGCCGTGGTCGGCGAATTTCATAGCGGCGGCCCGCCACGGCGCGCAGGCGGCCACGGCGCGATGCATCATTTGGGAAATGCGGCGATAGGAAGGATGTCCTTGCGGCGTGGTCCGCAGTTCGATGAGGTGCATGAGTGATCGATCATTCAAGCCGATCGACCAGCGCACGACCGAGCCATGGAGCGTGGCGTAGGAAGCTTCTTCCGGGAATTCCGGAAGCAAGCGCTCGTAGAGCGCCACGGCTTTCTGCCGGCAGGCTTCAGCCCGATCGGCGAAACCGGCCTTAATTAAGTCGTCCGGCATGCGGAAGCCGAACATGGGCGTGAATTTCTGGCGGCTTTGCGACGACATGCGATGGCGCTGCAGGTCCTTGTAGCTCCCGTAGTTGATCATCATGTCAAACGTGTACGGATATCCGCTTTCGAGGGCGCGGCCCGGACGGTCGCGGCGCGATGCACGCTCTCCCATGTATGTCGCGATAATCGCAGCTCGCGTTTCTTCGGGAAGGCCGCGCATCACTTCGCGGATTTGAGCGAGCGGATGCGCGAGGTGCGGATAGAGCATGAGCGCCAAGGTCAGCGCGTCTTCTTCGCGCCGCAACGCGTTCTCAAGCACTTCCGGCGTAACAGCTTCGCCTGCAAGCGTTTTGGAGATCGCGCCGGTGCCGCGATCAAGCAATTCGACTTCCGGCGCCTCTTTTGGTGCGATGCCTTTGAATAATGTTTGAGCCAGCGCGCGCACGGCTTTTCCCGTTGCAATGGTATAGCCGTTCGCCTTGGCGCGCTTCACGTAGCGCGGAATGATTTTTTCGAGTTCGGTATGGGTCCGCGCGGCGATGTCGCGGACTTCAGGGATCTCCGAAGAGTAGCAATGCGTCAGCACGGTTTGGAAAAAGCGGCCGTTACCGAAGATACCGACGTTGGTGAGCGTAGAAAGAGGAAGAAGGGCGCGCAGCGTGTCGCAGGCTTTGGATCGGATGTCGGCTTGATACGTGGTGCGGAAGGCTTTTTTGAGCTTGTCGTCCTCAAGATCGGCCAGGCACTCCTTGATGCCGTCGCCATTCACGTCATATTCGGCCGCGTCAATCGACTTCAGGCCTTCGTAGTAGGCCTTCATCGGCTCGATCAGGTTGCAATACGTCGTGAAGATGAAGTCCATCGTCTCTTCGTACGCCCGCGCGTGCTCCGAAGCCATGATCCTCGGGTCGCGGTAATAGCGGTAGCGCCCCTCGTCGTCGCGGCGATCGTAAAAGACATAGCGCGTCGATTGCTCGATCGGCGATCCTCCGATGCGTCGATCTTCGATCTCCTTGGTCGCCAAGGTTGAAATGTTTTCAAATGATACGTGCGCGCCTTCAAGCTCGCCGACCGAGTCGTCGCCATAGGCGATGAGCACGCGCTCGATCAAGTCACCGGCCTTTTTCGCGTCGATCGCGCCTTCGCGGATGAATTCCTTGAGCAGCGTTTCACGAAAGCCTCCCGGTGCGCGGCTGTAACGCGCATACACCGCGCCGGTCATACCGTCCAAGCCTTTCACGGCGAAGATCGTGTCCTCGGTGTTGGTCACGTACGGGGCAAGCAGAGCTTTTTCTTCGTCGGAAAATTGAGGCATGGGGAAGGTGGGGATTTGTATCCGCAGTACATCACCCCGCGTACGACAGCAGAAGGGGACAAGGGTGTGGATAACGCCACGAGCCCAGGGCCATGCTATGCTTCTGTCTCAGAATCTCCTATGTTCAAACCAGAAAACGTGCAGGAAAGCGCATCTTCGGGAGAACAACATGGCCTCTCCCAGAGAGACGTTGATCAGATGTACGAGGAAATGTTCTCCATGACGTGGGGCCAACCAGGAACTTTCGAGCGAAATGCGTCAGCTACACACCTTGTGTTGGGCGCCTTGACGGAAGGAGCGGGATATCGTTTTCAAGAAACGACGGAGCCCTTAACAGATATTTCGATGCCACCACATGCGGTGGAAGTGCTGTTTGAATCAAAAGACAGCCGCGCACCTGACGCGCAGATGGGTATCATTTTTAAAGACGTGACGTTTTCGGTTGACGACGTTACGGGAATCATCACCTGCAAGCTTGAGCCGTACGGACCTTCGCCAGAGCAAACGTTGCCCGAAGAAGCTCAGAAGGCCTTGGATCGAATGCCTCGAATGGTTACGTTTACCGCGTCACCCAAGATCATTGCCCGCATGCAAGCGCATAAAGAGGATCAACTTCGATATGCGGAGGAGCATCGGGAAGGGATGCAGCGTTTCCGGGAATTCGCGGCGACGCGCATCGGTCAACGGCTTACCTCAGACGACTATCGGCGCCATTTCGACTTTTTGAGATACGCGCTTCCCGTCGACATTCAAGACGGAATTTGGACTATCGAAAAAAAAGGCGATGCGTGGCGCATTGTTCTTTCAGATGAGCATGCGGAAACAGGGGTTACCACGATTCGGGACGTTTTCGAATTTCAAGATAAAGACTAGGTCTTCAGCCTGTCGTCCCGAAACCGCCGCGGGTTTTGTCCGTCGTCGCCGGTCCTTCGTCCCATGTTGCGCGATCAATGCGGACAAATCCGGCCTGGCAGACGCGGTCGCCTTTCTTGATTTCCACCGGCGCGTCGGTGAAGTTCATGACGCGCAGTTTCAATTCGTCTTCTGGCCCGCAAAAATCCTGGTCGATGATCCCGATGCCGTGCGGGAGCTGCAAACCTTTCGGCGGCGTCGAAGAACGCGAGGCGACGAGGAGCATGTAGCCTTCCGGAATGCCGAAGATGAGGCCGGTCGGCAGGTCGACCATGGCTTTCGGAGCGATCATGGCGTCTTCGACGCAGGCAATATCGAAGCAGCAGGCGCCCGGCGTTTTGTATTCAGGCAAGACGGCATCGGGCCGCGTGCGGGTGATGCGGACGTGCATCAGGGTTTGGGGTGAAGGATATTGCGGTGCGGATGCGGATGATCGAAATCGCCGGCTTTAATGTATTCGATGATCGACCCGATCGACGTATACAAGTCGTCGAAACTGCCGGTATTTTCGACGCTGAACTCGGCGCTTTCGCCGACGCTGCGGATCTCGACTTCGGTCGGCAGGAGTTCTTCCTGCTTGAACTGTTCGAGCGTCATGTCAGATTCGCCGGCTTTTTCGCCCCGGTTGCGAGCGCGCTGCCAGCGGACTTCGACAGGAGCGGTTACATAGATCATGTGGTAACCCGGCAGGTGCTTGAGCGTGCCGATATCCGTATGGCGGCGGACGCCGTCGACGACGATCATCGGTGCGTCGGAAACCTTGCAATCCTCGGCGATCACGCGCGCGTACAGATCGTCTCCATAGGCTTGGCGCGAGAGCTCGGAGAACTTGGTGAGATTTTCTCGGGAAAGGGGGAGATGCAAACGCCGGACGCAGTCTTTCATCGGCGTCGAGAATACGAACGTGGTTCCTGCGTATTTTTCAAGCAGGTACTTGGCGACGGTGCCTTTGCCGGCGGCGGCTTCGCCGACCAAGCCGATGATGATCTTGTCCATATCAGTTGGCAGGTTCTTTTTCGGCTTGAGAGACGTAGTTTTCGAGCGGTGCGGTGAAGGCGGCCGCCAGGCGTTCCGTCCATTCGGGCGAAGGCTGGTAGGCGACGAGTTCGATGCCGGCTTCCGGTAGCGCGGCGACCACGGCGGGGGAGCGGTATTCAGCGCCCGCGACGATCCGTTTCACTCCCGCGACGGCGAGGGCCTTGAAGCAGTGATAGCAGGGCGAATGGGTCGTATAGAGCGTGGATCCCGCGGAGCTTGAACCGCCCATGACGGCCGCTTGGAGAATGCAATTCTCTTCTGCATGCACGGTGCGGATGCAATGATTCTCCTCCATGAGGTGTCCGGCCGGACCGTCGCAGTGCGGCAAGCCTGGCGGTGCGCCGTTGTAGCCTGTCGCAACGATGCGACGATCCTTGATCAGCACCGCGCCGACCTGCAGGCGATTGCAGGTGCCGCGCGTCGCCACGATCTTGGCGATGCCCATGAAATAGTCGTCCCAAGAAGGTCGTTGAGGGGTGTGCATATCGCCCAAACCTTACCGCGTTGACCCGAGGCCAGCAAGTATGCTGGAATTGGGTGCGGAGGAAATACGCACCATGAAAGAACGCTTTTCGGACGAGCAGTTGGGCGTCATGCGCGCGTGGGTCGCGATGACCCAGAGAATATTCGAACTCGTGCCGAGCCAGAGGGAAGCCCTCATCGGCAAGATGTTGGTCATCGAGGGCGAAATCAAGGAGGAGATGCGCTTGCGGACCATGGAGCAAGCCGACGTCGGGCTGTCG
>CAYYII010000013.1:2385-10966 GCA_964471445.1 uncultured Gammaproteobacteria bacterium | reverse complement strand
TGGCAGGGGCGGTAGGAATCGAACCTACGACAAGGGTTTTGGAGACCCTTGTGATACCATTTCACCACGCCCCCGTGGTTTTTGATTATCGTTACGCTACCACGAAACGGCCGTCCCGGCAAGCCTCGGATTCAGGTTTTTCTGGCGAGGATCAGGAGATTGTCGCGGAGCGGAAGGGGAATCCCGAAGGATGAGAGTGTCCTCTTCGCGAGGATTTTTTTGATAGCGGTCGGCAGCGTCATGCCCGTCCAGCGCGCGAACGTGCTCACAATGTACGGTGGCGTGAAGATTTTGATGGGATGTTCCGCGTGCAAGATCTCGAAACCACGTTCCCGCAGGACCCGTTCCAAGGCGCGCCGGTTGAAAATGCAAACGTGTTCCGGCGGCACGAGCGCGTGCCAGCGCGATCCCATGAGGCGCGCGAAAGCACTCTCGCCGTCCGGCGTATTGATGGCCAGAACCCCGCCCGTCTTCAGTAGGACCTTGCAGCGATCAAGCGCGGCGAACGGATCGGGAAGGTGCTCGATCACGTCCCAGAGCGTCATCACATCGAAGCTTTCTTCGTTGCTCGCGAAATCATCAAGCGTCGCGCGCTCCATCCTCAAGCCTTTCTTTTTTCCAAGGGCGACGCCGTGCGCCGAGATGTCGATGCCTTGCGCCTGCCAGTCCGCTTCTTCGGCCAAGCCGACGAAATGCCCGGTTGCCGCGCCGACGTCCAAGAGCCGGCCTTTTTGCGGCACGTGCATCGCGAGCCGTTTCAGGAATTTCCTGAAGAAGCCTTCAAGCACCGATTTGTCGGCGTCGTAATCGGCATACCCGAAACCGCTCTTGGCGCCTTCGAAATAATCTTGCTGATAGATTTCCCCCGGCGCCGTTTTCAGATACGGCCAGACGAACAGCAGCCCGCACGCGGGCGAGCGCCAAAAAACGTATCCGTTCTTTTTGGCGTAATGGAGCGGCGTATCCCCGCACGCGGGGCAGGCAGGCGGCATAGGCTGCCATTCTACCAAGACGCGCTCGGTTGCCTAGGGGCACATCCGCATGTACGATGCAGCTACTATGTGGGTGCAAAAAGCGCTTCAGATGCGCGACGCCTTTCGCGATGTCTTCAGGGGGAGCGGCACGTTGTCCGAACGCGTCGAGCGCAATGCCGACGCGCTGCTTATCGCCGTGCTGTTGCTCGCGCTCATCGCGCGGCTGGGCATGCTGGTCATCTTTCATAACGACCTCTACTCGCGCAACGAGAAGGGTTTTTCGTATCAAGCCTTGAACTTTTCCCAAGGGCACGGCATGGGCATCGCCGCCGATTGCCCGACGTCGTACCGAGCGCCGCTGTACATTTTTTTCCTGATCCCGTTCTATGCGGCCTTCGGCAACGACCACTACGCGTGGCCGCTCGGCTTGGCGCAGGTCTTGATCAGCGTGGCCAGCGTGTACGTGGTGTACCGCGTAGGCGCGGAGTGGCGATCCAAGCGCGTCGGCCTCCTGGGTGCGCTCATCATGGCGCTCTACCCCTACAATCTTTATCACGACATCCAGTTCTACATCACGTTCCTTTTCACGTTCTTCATGCTGCTCGCGATCCTCGGCTTCCTGACGCTCGAGCGGACGCGCAGTCCGAAGACGGCAGCGTTGACCGGCTTATGGATCGGCCTGGCCATGCTCGCGACGAGCGGGCCGATGGTCTTCATCGCGCCGTTGGCTTCGTTCTGGCTGCTCAGGAGGTGGAAATCTTTGACCTTCACGGCCAAGCGCGTGGCCGTCATTGCCGGCGTGGCATTCCTGACGTTAACGCCTTGGGTCGTCCGCAATTGGAAGGTGCACCATGCGTTCGTTCCCCTCACGACCGATTCCGGCCGCGTCTTCTTCAAAGGCTATCATCCGGAGACGATGTACATGATGCTCAACGACCTCTGGGTCGATCGGGCGTCCGAACCGGCCGATGGGGTGCCGACGCCGATGGGCGGCATCCGCAAAGCCGGTTGCGGTTTCATGAACGGCGTGACCGAAGTCGAAAGCGATCGCTTTTGGCGCGCCAAAGCCGACGTTTGGATCAGGGAGAATCCCGAGAAACTTCCGGGCTTGGCGGCCATGAAATTCATCATGCTCTGGCGACCATGGATGCATCCGGCTAAGGGTGCCGAAGGCGGCAACGGCGCGACGATCTTGTCGCATGACTTCATGAATTGGGGATACGCGCTTTCCTATGGATTCGTGCTCGTTTTTGCCGCACTGGAATGGATCCTGGCGACAAAAGAGGAGCGCAAGCGCACCTGGCTCTTCGTGCTGCTCGCGATCGCTTTCAGCCTTACTTACATGATCACGGTTGCGGGTACGAAGTACCGTATCCCATTCGACTCCGTCATGGCCGTGATGGCCGCGGCCTGCCTTTGGCGCTGGTATGAAGCGTGGAGAACCCGGGGTTCCAAGAAACGATGATCGAGCGCATTCTCAGCATCGAGCCGCTGAATGATCGCCCCGCCGCCCAGGCGGTGGCGGTCATTCCAACGTATAACGAGCGCGACAATATCAAGGAGCTGGTGGAAGCCGTCGGTCGCGCGGGCGCGGATATTTTTTTCGTCGATGACGCGAGTCCGGATGATACCGCGGCGCTCATTCGGGAAACGGCTAAGAACGCCTCCGTCCGCGTCTGGTTGATGCGCCGAACGGGAAAGCTCGGCCTTGGCACGGCCTACGTTGATGCCTTCGGCTGGCTTCTTGCCCGCGTGCCTTCCTACGATGTGATGCTTGAGATGGACGCCGATTTTTCACATGAGCCATCCAAGGTACCGGAGCTTGTGCGCGCGGCCCGGGCGACAGGCGTCTCGGTCGGATCGCGATACGTGCGAGGAGGGGATTGCCCCGATTGGCCCTTGAATCGCCGCTTGCTCAGCTACTATGCCAACGTCTATGCGCGCTTGGTGCTGCGCCTTGGCTTTTCCGAATTTTCCATGCGCGATGCCACCGCCGGTTTCGTAGCCTGGCGCCGCGACGTGATTGAAAAAGTGCTCGCGCGGCGGCCGGCCAGCAACGGCTATGCGTTTCAAATTGAAACCAAACTCTTTGCGGCGCTCGACGGGTACGCGCCGGTCGAAGTGCCCATCGTCTTCCGTGACCGACGCAAAGGCCGATCGAAGATCAGCCGGTCCATCGTGTTCGAAGCGATGATCTTGCCCTGGAAACTGCTCTTTCGCGGGAAAGAACATTGACGATCCTACGCATGAAAAAACTTCTCGTTTTAATTTTCGCGTGCCTGCTGCTGGGTTCCGGTTGCGTTTCTGCGCCCGCGGCCGTGACCGTGTCGAACAGTTCGGCGACGTCGACAAGCGCACTTCCTGAAGTCAGCACGGGGCCTTTTGCATTGCCGCTCGAACATGCGGGCGAACGCGTCACGAAAAAGCCTTTCGGCCTCCAGGTCACGCCGAAAGATTCTCCGGTCAGCCCCGAGCGCTTCAGCGGCTATCATGCCGGTACGGATTTCGAGACATTCGCAAATGAACAGGATCGCGACATCGAAGTCTTCGCGGTCTGCGACGGCGCGCTGGCATTGAAAAAAACCGCCACGGGTTACGGCGGCGTTGTCGTGCAGCGGTGCGTATTGGACGACCAGCCCGTCACGGTCGTGTACGGCCACCTGAAGCTTTCCAGCGTCACGGTCAAAACGGGTGAAGCCTTGAAACGTGGCGACGCCTTGGGTGTTCTCGGAAAAGGATACAGCACGGAAACCGACGGAGAGCGAAAACACTTGCATCTGGGGATCCACAAAGGCGCGACGATCACCGTTCTCGGATATGTTCAGAAGTCTGCCGACTTGGATCAATGGCTTGACGCCCGGCTCCTCCTTCCTTTGTAATGGAGGCGTATGGACGTTCGGCTCGAGCCCTCGTGGAAAGAACAGCTACGGGAGGAATTCGAGAAGCCGTATTTCAAGCGACTGGCCGAATTCGTGCGCCAAGAATACGCCACGAAGACCGTCTATCCGCCGCCGAAGCGCATCTTCGCCGCCTTGGAAGCGGTTCCGTTCGACAAGGTACGCGTCGTCATTCTCGGTCAGGATCCGTATCACGGACCGGGCCAGGCTCACGGACTATGCTTCTCGGTGCCCGATGGCGTGCCGAAGCCGCCGTCCCTCCAGAATATTTTCAAGGAGATCAAAAACGATCTGGGGCTGCCGATTCCGGCCAGCGGAAATTTGCAGCCTTGGGCCGATCAAGGCGTGCTCCTTCTGAACGCGACCTTGACCGTCGAAGCCGGGAAAGCCGGCTCGCACCAGGGCAAAGGGTGGGAAGATTTCACCGACGCGATCGTCAAGAAACTGAATGAACATCGGACGGGGCTCGTTTTCCTCCTCTGGGGCGCGTACGCACAGAAAAAAGGCGCGCACATCGATCGCGCGAAACACCTCGTGCTTCAAGCGCCCCATCCTTCGCCGCTCTCGGCGCACAACGGTTTCTTCGACTGCCGGCACTTCAGCAAGACAAATGAATATGTGGTCGCGCGGGGAGAACCACCGATCGAATGGGTCCAAAATGCTCCGAAAGAAATCGACGTTCGAGACGTCGATTGGTAATGCCTATGTCATTCGACCTCACCAAAACAGAACTTGCGCGCTTGCTTGAGCTCGCCGCCCTCGGCGATTGGCTGCTGAACGGCCATCGTCTCGAGAACGAGCGCATGCCCTCGCATGATGATGCGCTCCAGAAACTCTACGCGTTCGCGGAAGAAGAGGGCTTGGGCTATCTGATCGCGGCGGACGCGGAAACGGGAATCTTGAAGCCGTCCGATGCCTTGATGGCCCGCCTGGCCTTGGCCGGATACGTCATGGACTATGACGAGTGCGTCTTTTGGGACGAACTGGCGATCCGACTCGCCGAGCGCGATGTGCGGGCCGAGATCGGCGCGGAGGCGTTCGACGCCATGCCGCCGCTCATCCGCCAAGAGCGCGTCGACGCGATCGCCGCGTCCTACGACAAAGAATTCGACGTGCGGGGCCTTGACCGCCTGCGCCTTGAGCGCGCCCGCCGCGCTCGCGCCACACGCGACGGATTGACCGAACGCTTGCTCAAATTGTTCGATGACAACGAACCTTCATGAAGCTGATCGAATTCGTGGGAATGCCGCGCAGCGGCAAGACGACGCAAGCCGAACTTCTCAAGAAAACGCTCGAGACGCAGGGTAAGAGCGTCATTTTGCTGACCGATCGCGAACACATGGCACGCTTAGCCGTGCCGCCGCAGGAATCGTTGGCCTTCGCGCTTTCGTATTACGGTCAGCTTCTCGATTCGTATTACGCGCATAAAGACAAAACGGATTTCATGATCATCGACCGCGGTTGGAGCGACGTCTCCGTTTGGGCCGAGGTCTATCGCGCCTTGAAAACGGTATCCGAGGAGGAAGCGGATGCCCTCGCGGAATGCTTCGGCCGGTTCGCGCGCCTGGCCACGGCGGTCATTTGCATGCGCATTTCTTCCGAGACGTCCCTTGAGCGCCACCGTGCGACGCTTCACGAGCGCGTCGACGAAGTCGCGATGAATCCCGAATGGCTCGCGGCCCTTGCTTGCGCATATGACGCTCGGATGACGGAATTTACGAACCCGCTCGCGCTTGACGGTACGGAATCTCCGGAGGCATCGCATGCGCGTATCGTGTCGTTTTTGGAAACGACGGGCTCCCTTTGACATTCGCAGGCTTCGCTTTTGAAAGACAAAAAAGAGCAGCGAGAAACGCTGCTCAGGAAGGGTCACGTTTGCAGCTTTCCAGGCTGCGGAGTTTCAGGGTCAGGAGCCGGAACTCTTCGTCCGGCGCGAGGCGGAATGGCACGCCATCGATCTCAAGGCCAAGGGTATTGTGCAAAACGCGCGCGTGGCTGATGAGCCAGCGGCAAGCGTCTCCCCGCACCTCGTCGTTCGCGAGAGCCTGTTCGGCAAACGCGATGAACGCCGTGGCATGCATGGGTCCGTGCAAGATATTCTCCCGCTCGGCTCTCAATGCCCCTTCGGCGATATGCTGGACGTTCACCTCGGCGTCGGTCCGTACGTCCCATTCCTGCGGCGCGGTTTTCGTGTTCAGGGCGGGAACGTTGACGGACTTCACGGGTTTCGAAGCGCTTGCTCCGCAGCCGAACGCCACTATGCATGACACGACAGTCGCGAGTCTTCGGATCGACATCGATGCCTCCTGTCCGCTTCTCTATCATGAAAAAGCGTTTCTGTCAATGGAAACAAAAAACCGCGCTCAGCTTGTCTCGACAGCGCGGCTGGTCGCCTGGTCCTGTGAATGGTAAGAAAAAAGACCGCATCATGCGGTCTCGTAGAACCAGGGTCGTTCAAGTCCGTTCCGCTCGGCCGTCAGGCAGCCGGCCAGCGTCGGGACGTACGACGGATCGTTCAACTTGCGTCCGTACGCTTCCCTGAAGAACTCCTGCCTGCCTGCCACCGCTTTGGCGAGAGAGTCGAAGCCGTAGAAGATCGAGCCGATATCCGCGAAGCAGAAATGCGCGAAAAACGACGGCTGCTCCTCGGGCGGATCCTTGATCTCGATGATCTCGTAGAAACCGTCCGGCCTGGAGTCAGGATTCGTGCCGGCGTAGTCGTGCACGATCATCTCGTATTCCGTCGGTCCGTACGGGAAATCCGAAGGAGTCAGGCTTCCATCCTGGTTTTTTCTCATGCGTGCCAAGGTGCACCTCCTGGCCGGGACTCTACGCCGATTCTTTCTTGATGGCAACCAGCGCCAAGAACATCGGGATCTCGTTGCGAGCGGCGTTTTCGGCTTTGGCTTTCGGGCCGGAGTCGCTCGTCTTGTGGGACGTCCATTCTTCAAGATTCTCGATCACGAATCCGTTCGCTGCCAATGCGCGGACGTAGTCCTGTAGCGGACGATGGTAGGAATGTGTCACGACGCCCGGCTTCGATCCCGGATGCGCCTGGACCGGCACGTCGTAGCTGCCGAGGTACTTGTCGACGCGGCGATACTGGAGCTTGCGGTTTTCGTCCCAACCCCAGCCGCTTTGGCGCAGCTGGCGGAAAGCCGGATGGTTCATGACAAGCACAAAACGCGCTCCGGATTTCAAGACCTTGGAAGCGTCGCGGAACACGGGCGCAATATCGTCGATATTTTGGATCGCCAGGATGCATGTCGCGCCGTCGAAGGAAGCGGTCGGATACTTCACGGCAAAATTCCTCGCGTCGGCGACCGCATAGTCCGCATTTTTCGGTGCACGGGTTTTGGCTCGCTCGATGAGGGAAGGTGCGACATCGAAGCCTGCGACATGCACGGCCGGCTTTCGCGCGAGCTGCCGCGTGAACGCGCCTTCGCCGCAGGCGATGTCGAGATACCGTTTGCCACCGGCCGGAGAGAGGAGACGTTCCGCACCCGGAAAGACGACGGCTGCTTGGACAGTGTCTTCCTTATCCAAGTACGAGCCATACCAGCGTGAAACGCCTTCCCAACTTGTGTTGGGACCTCGGGACGGCTTTTTCTGGAACGGCTTGCCTCGCTGCATCATATGGAAGAAGCCTAGCGCATCGATGCGCTGGCGTGAAGCGCTGGCGCTGTTTTTCATATTGACGCGCCTCCTTTGAAATGCTACGGTCCGACGCTGCCTCGCGTGGGGCAGTGTTCACCGACAAGGAGCCGCGCATGAAGGTTTTCGCGCTTGAGGGACATACGATCCCGGATGATCACTTCCGCGACATGATGGCCTTTCCTCGTTGGCTGCGGCGCGAGGCGTTTGCGGCGCGGGCTCGGGCCGAAGGATTGGAGATTCTGGAAGGCGAGGTGAAACTCGGCGACGAAGACTTGCTGCGCAAGGTGCCGGTTTGGATCCTGCGCACCGAAGACGGCGATGAGCGCACGTTCCCGATGGCGCTCGCCGAGCGTCTGCTCGGCGCCCAGATCGGCTGCCTCCAGAAGATCACGGGACTGCATAACGTGCGCACCGTGCCCGTATTCCTCTTGAAGGACGAGCGTGCGCGCTATTCGGCTGTGGTGTCGGGATCGCCCGATCGCGTGGCGAATCAACAGGTCGCGTATGAGAAGCCGATGTCGGCGTACGAGAGGATCTTGCGTCGATTGCACGGTCTCTACGGGTATGTGTTTCGCCTGCATCTCCGCTATGACGCGAATACAATCAATCCGCCACTGCCAGATGCAAGAGGGACCATCGATCTCTTCATCAACATGCGCCCGCCGGGCGGTGGCATGGATGTGAAGCGGCAGGAGGTCTTCGGCCTTGCGATCGGCACCAGCACGGAAGGAGGCTGGACGTGTACCGGACCCTCGCGCGGCGTCGGGACGGTCATGAAGGACCCCGCCGGCGAGCCCGTCGTGCAAGTGCTCGGCCGCAATGTCTTCTTGCTCGTGCCGCTCTGCTCGCCGTTCAATGCCTACACAAGCGAGAGGATCTTCTGGCGGCTCATGCAAGCGACGATCGAGGGGCTCGAACGCGAGTCAACCCGTTCCCGTCTTTCTTCCGATCTCGATGCGTTCGCGGAAGAGATGGGGGATTGGATCGTGGAGTGGCCGAAAGCCATCCTGGGTATCGCGGAACGGGCAGAGGCGGAAGCGGCACGGGCGCGGC
>CAYYII010000013.1:0-2375 GCA_964471445.1 uncultured Gammaproteobacteria bacterium | reverse complement strand
AAACGGCCACGTTGAAACAAGCCGAAGCGAAGGAATGGCGCGCGATGGCCAATTTCCTGGAGCGTAGCGATGCGGTGCAGCGGGTTCTCGACCGGGTGCCTCAAGAGTTTCGTCGCATCCAGGCAATGGAGCTCGTGGCGCGCTTCTGGACCGCTGAAAAGGGCGTGCACGTCGCGACGCGCGACATCGTGATCGAGCGGGATGGGAAGAGGTTTCTGATCGGCCCGCTCATGATCCGCATGTCGAATGTCGCCAAGGTGCACGTATGGTCGGAGGACCCGAAGGGGCCGGAAGGCGCGCCGCACCCGCATGTCGATCATCTTGAAGATCCGTGCTTCGGCAATGCCGGCGCGAAGATCTCCAAACTGCTCGGCGATCATCGTTACGCTGATGCGCTCGAGGTCATCCTCGCTTGGCTGACGCGCGGCTATTCGCCGGAACTGACCCTGCGCAAGATCGAAGCGTGGCCGGAGATCGACGCCGAGGGTAACCTCGTGCCGAAAAAGCCGGCCGAAACCGTCATCATCGAAGGTTTTGCTGGGATGCAGACGTTGTTCAGAAGCCTGGCCGACATAGGTATTGATCTCGGTCCGATCATTGGAGAACCCGTCAGGCCTCTCGAAGAGGCGGTAGAGGATCAAGGCGCGATCGAAGAAGAAGAGCGGGGGATGAATCATGCCCAACACAAGAAAATCTTCGACCCTGCAACTGCGCCGTCTGTCACGTTGATCGGCACCGGCGGCGTCGGCAGCCTGGTCGCCGTGCATCTCGCCAAGAAAGGCGTGCGTGAGATCGAGGCCTATGACCAGGATGATGTCGCCTCCCACAATCTGCCTGCCTCGGTGTTCGAGCTCCCTGATCTCGGTATGCTCAAAATCAAGGCGCTCGAGCGGAGGCTGAAAACGGGGTCTGACGTCGATCTTGTCGGACACGCGCGGCGTTGGACGCCACGGGACGGGCTTCGCTCGACGGTCGTCATGTGCGTCGATTCGATGGATGAGCGCAGGCTCGTTTGGGAGGCTTGTTGCAAAGAGCCGTTGGCCAATCTCCTGATCGATACGCGCGTCGGGGAGGAGTTCGTCCGCGTCTATGCGATCGACCTGGCTGACGCGGAGGCATGCGAGGAGTATGCCCGCGCCGTCAGCTACGGCACGACAGAGGCGGCGCCGACGACCTGCGGTCGTCACGGCGTCTCGCACATCAACGGTCTGGCCGCATCGATCGCCGTCGGCATGTTGACGGCCTACTGGATGCGTGGTGAAATCCCGAAGCGCTGTTTCGAGTTCACCATGCACGAACTGCGCGAAGTGCAACCTTAGCAAGAGGACGTCATGGCGAAGATGCAGGTCACGGTGGAGTTCGTTCCGCTGCAAGGCAAGACCGACAAGAAGACGATCGAGCTCGATCCGTCGGGCGCGTCGGTCGGAGAAGTGCTGGCGAAGGCCGGCATCGATCCGAACGGCAAGACGATTCGTCTCAACGGCAAGGATGTCGGGGTCGATCATCATCTCGCCCCGTCGAGCGCGATCGAGGTGAAGGGGACTGGATCGAACGCGCCGCCGCCGGCGCCCAGGGTCTCGGCGACCGAGCGCCCGCAGGGTTCCTGACGGCGATCGGCCTCAAGACGCATCAATCCGAAGCTCCGTTTTCGCGGAGCTTTTTTCATTGACAAAAAAGGTTTTTTCAGATAGACCATGGGTGGGAGGAATCGATGAAAACGCTCTTTTTGGCTTTGTCCTGCTGGGTGCTCCTCATGGCCTGCGGTTCGAAAGAGTCCGCCAAGCCGCGCGTGGCGGATGGTGGGGCGAAAAACGCTGCGCCGGAGCCGCTCCGGACGGTACGCGTCTTCGTCGCCCCGTTTTCCGATGTCGATCGGAAGGACATGGACTACTTCGCGCTCGGCCTTCCGTTGTTCGCGACGGCGCGTCTCGAAGAGCTGTCCAATGATCCCGCTGCCGCGAAGGCGATGGCCGACCTAGGCATCGCGCTCGAGGCGGTCACCGGCCCGCACGTCTTGCCGGAGGAATCCGCCAAGCTCGCGCTGATCCAGCCTGAGAACATCCCTCTTGCCACGATCTACGCGGCCGCGAAGCAAGCCGGCGCGACACACGTGCTCACGGGCTTGTACGCGGGGCGCGTCGAAAAATGGAAGTTGACCGTCGCACTGTACGAGGTCGGTCCCGATACGCTGCGCAACCCCGTCGTCGTCTCAGCTGAGAAGATGATTTACGCGTCTGCGCGCTCGAGGCCCGCCCCGGCTCGCCCGGGCATTCAAGGCGACGTGGTGCACGCCATGCTGGGAGCCGAGATCGCCGACGTCTTCGCAACGGACGGGATCGTCCTGCCCGACGCGTACGTCAAGGCGCTTTCGACCC
>CAYYII010000012.1:340-11716 GCA_964471445.1 uncultured Gammaproteobacteria bacterium | reverse complement strand
TTTCCACTCGAAGGCGCGCAGTACGCGCTCGCGTCCCGCCGTACCAAGACGCTTGGCCAGCGCGGCGTCGTTCAGCACACGCGCGAGCTTCTGAAAAAAGTCCGCCTCGGATTCCGAATCGGCCAGGAGGCCTGTTACGCCCTCTTCAACCGCTTCTGGCGTTCCGCCCGTGCGCATCGCGACGACGGGCTTGCCGAAGAGCGCCGCTTCGAGAAAGACGATACCGAAACCTTCCACGTCGTCTTTCGACGCACGTGCGGGCAGTGCAAAAACATCGCAGACCCAATATTGGGCGGCCAAGGTCGGACGATCCGGCGCGATGACGAACTTCACGTGCGATTCCACGCCGTTCTTTTTCGCCTCTTCGCGAAGATACCCCTCCTCCGGCCCGGCACCGGCGAGAATTAGAAGAACATCGCCAGAGCTTTCGCGCAACGCAGGCAGCATCCGAATCAAGCGATCAAAGCCCTTGCGGGAAACAAAACGACCCGCCGCCAGAATCGTCTTTTGCAGTCCATGCGTTTCCGATTTGGATGCATACGCTTCCCAGGAAGCGTCGATGGCCGGGGTAAGCACCAGCGCCGACTCCGCCTTGATGCCGAACTCCGGCAACTCCGAAGCGGTAGCACGGCTGTTGGCGACGACGAATTTTGCGTTCTTCAAGACGCGTGAGGCCAAGATTTTTTTGCGCCTCGCGAGGCGCATATCAAGGCCGTGAACGATCACGGCATAGGGTTTGCCGAGCAGCATCGCGGCGGTCCCGAGCGGCAAAAGATGGGAGATCACAATGAGATCGGCTTGCCGCGACGCGCGCCAGATACGCGGAAGATCCAGCAGCCAGGCAAACGGCATCCGCGGCTGCTCGAGTTTCAACACGCGTGCGTCAGGCATCTCGCCGAACAGCCCGCCGAGATAGCTCGCGATACCACCATGATCGGGAGGGTATTCGTAGGTAACGAGAAGCAATGTCATGCCGTGCGTTTCAGCACACGCCCGAGCAGGCCGCGCAGATCGGCCGGCGTGACGGTGCGGAACAGGAAAGAAAACGACACGTAGGCGACGCCGCCCAGGACAACCGACGCGACGAACGGCAGATGCGGTTTGGCGAGCCAAACCGTCGCGCCCATCGCCGCGGCGGCCGCGGCCACGCGGAGCGCCAGGCTCGCAAACGCCCGGCGCGGCCAGGCAAGAAACCTATTGATCGCGATCAGGCCTCCACCGACGAGCACCGCATGGCTCGCGATCGAAGCGATGACCGCACCCATCACGCCGAACCCCGGGATCAGGAGGAAGTTCAAAAGAAGCGACACGGCCATGGCGATGCCCATCAGCATCGTCTGCGTCGTTTGGCGATCCGAACCGTTGAGCAGCGAGCCAATCGGGAAATCCAGGAAGATGAAGATGAGCGTGAAGACGAGCCACTGCGTCGGCAGGATCGAAGCCGCGTAGGCGTTGCCGTAGATCGTGCGTACGATTTCCGGCCCGAGCGCAACCAGCCCGGCAATGATCGGTGCGACGATGACCGACAACGACCAGAGCGCCTGATACAGCAGGTCTCCAAGCTTTGTCTTGTCTTCGGCATATGCGCGGCTCATGGCCGGAAAGAGCGCCGCCGTGAAAGCCATCGGGATGAATTGGAACGCGAACGTCAGCTTGTACGGCACGCTGTAGAGCCCTGCGGCGCTCGCACCCGCGAATTTGGTCAGCAGCACGACGTCGACGTTGGTGTAGATCTTCACGAAAGCCCCAGCAAGGCCGAACGGAATAGCCGTTTTGACGATCGTCATCGCAAACGTGCGATCCCAGGAAAAACGCGGACGGATCCCGAGCTTCTTGCGCACGATGGAGAACGAAGCGGCGGCGTTCCAAGCGCTGCCGGCGATGATTGCCAGCATCAGAAAGTGCAACGGCGCGTGCGTGAAAAGCAGGAAGCCGCCGATCACGAGCGTCAGTCCCTGGCCGATGATCAGACCGATGCCTTCATACGCCAGCATGTGGTGGCCGCGCAGCACGCCGTAAAACGTGAGGGAGATCGCATCGAGCGCGAGCACGCAGGCGCCAAGCGCCACCATGAGCAGCGCATCCCCTCTCGTGCCGGTCAGGTAAGCGGCGGCGATCGAGACGACCATCCCGAGCGCGATGAGCGGCGCCTTGAGCGACAGGACTTGGTTCAGAAACTTTTCGGCCCGGGCGTGATCGCGGGCCGATTCGCGAATCAGGACGGACGTCAGGCCAAGGTCCGTCACGATCGAAAACATCAGCGTCCAGGACAGCGCGAAGAAATAGACGCCCGTATCATGCACGCCAGCCAGCCGCGCGATCACCGCAAAATACGCGAATGCCAGGACCTTCTGCAGGACCGAGGCGACAAGCAGGCTGGCAGTGTTCCGAGCGACGGACATATCAGGCCTATTTTGCCGGATTCAGCTCAAAAAATCAACAAAAGAAAAAGCAGTGGATGCATTCCACTGCGAAGAGCGCGGGAGGATGGATTCGAACCACCGACGTCTGGAGCGGCGCTCCAGCACTCTGCGCGCTGAGTTACTCCCGCGTGAAAACCTTACCTACGGGTCTCTGCCATGTCAAGAATGAACAGACGGCCAGAAAACCGAGGCAACGGTAGGCTCAATGACCGGCAAGATGCGGATCTGATAGAGGTTTTTTTCTCTTGCTGACAAGATGGAACGCGAGCGCCGTCACGCTCGTAAGAAGCGCGCCGCTCAGGAACGGCGCCGCCGGAAAGATGCAGAAAGCATCGTTCGAGAAGAGGCATCCCGCGACGCCGCCGAGCACCGCTCCGCACAGCAGCACGCATGTCAGGATCAAAAAGGCTTTCGCCATCAGTTTCGCAAGAGCGGTATTTTTGGCTTTTTGCAGGCGATAGAAGAAAAAAGCGATCAAGGCCGTCACGCCGACGAGGCCGATCAGGATGCCGATCAAGAACGGAGACGCGGCAAGAAAATAAAATCCGAGAAGAAACATCGCAAGAACAATTTCCATATTTCGCTGAAAAATCTTTTACCGTCTCCTTCCCGCATGAGGTTCTTTTGCATCCTATCATTTTCTTCACAGAAGAACGAGCGTTTTCTCAAAAAAAAGAGCGGCGAGATGTTTCACGCCGCTGACGGAGTGGAGCCGGGCGGATTTGAACCACCGACATGTTGCCAAAGGGCCAACTGCTCTACCGAACTGAGCTACGGCTCCGAAGGTAAAAAGATCCTACACCGGACCGAGAAAGCCGTCAAGACCTGAGCCTTTCTCACCGGTGGCGCAATCCCCGAGGAGAACCATTGACATTTTTGCTTCTTTGTGGTATCTTTTCCCGTCAAAAACGGGGATGTTCCCCGCTGACCGGCCTGCACAGGCCGCCACCCGCATACCGGCGACGGATGGGAGGAAAAACCCCCCGACGATCAAAGGATGAGGAGTTCGCACATGTCCATTCGTGTTTACCTCAAGGCCGGCTTCGTTCCCACCGACAAGCATCCTCAGGGATGCCACTTCCACGACCTCACGACGGGGGCGCGGGTCAACCTGAGCTGTGAGGGCGGCGTCTTCTTCTTCACGCTCTCATCCTTGATGGACCCGATCCATCCGGAGATGCACCCGTTGATCGCGTGCGTCACCTACAAGGAGGTCTTCACCAACATGCTGGCCATGGGACGCGTCCTGCCGGGCAGCTACCGGCACGGCAAGTTCCTGGCCGACGTAGAGAGGAACGGGGACGGCAAGAACAAGATCCATTCCATGACGATCACCGCCAAGGCCCCCACCATCTCCCTGCTCGCGCGTTGGCTCCGGCCGCTCTTGGCCGCCGAGGACACGCCTCGCAGCCCCAAGGGTTCGAAGCCGCCGCCGGCGCCGACCCCCGGAACGCTCTCCCCCACCTCCCACTGACCGCTCGCGCACCCGCGACGCACAGAGCACTCCTCGCTCTCGTGTCGCGGGTGCTTTTTGTTTTCAAGAAAAGTCTTTGCAATCAGAAAACCACTCCAGAAGAAGTGGTTTTCTGCACACTGTGGACACCAGCGTTTAACGTTTTGCCCACTGCGGGGACTTGCGAGCCTTCTTCAAGCCGTACTTCTTGCGCTCCTTTTCGCGGGGGTCGCGAGTCAGGACGCCGAGGGGCTTCAGCGTGGCGCGGAAATCGGGGTTGTGGACCAAGAGGGCGCGGGCGATGCCGAGCTTGACGGCGTCGGCCTGGCCGCGGATGCCTCCGCCGTGGGTGGAAGCAACCACGTCCGTGGTGGCGTCCATGCCGACAGCCTTGAGGGGGACCAGGATCGCGTCCTGGAGATCCTCGACCGGGAAGAAGTCCTTCATCGGTTTGGAGTTGACTGTGATCATGCCTTTGCCCGCGAGGTAGATGCGGACCATGGCCACGCCGCGCTTGCGGCGGCCGAGCGCGTAAACGTATGCGCCGGTCGCTTCATGGCTCGTGTGGTGCTTTTTCGGCGCGTCGGCCTTGGCGGCCTTCTTGGCGACGGGCTTTTTGGTGGTTTCTTTCTTCGTCGTCATAGCGCTTATTTGATGATCGTCAGGCGCTTGATGCGACGCGCGCGCAGCGTGTTCTTCGGAAGCATGCGATCAACGGCGTAGCGGAGGATCTTGCCCGGATCCTTGACCATCAGGTCTTTGGCCGCGCGGGTCTTCATGCCGCCTGGATACTGCGAGTAGTGGTAGTAGAGCTTCGACTCCGTTTTGTTGCCGGTCAAGACGAGCTTGTTCGCGTTCTTGACGCGGACGGCGTCGCCGCCGTCGACGTTAGGCGTGTAGGTCGCCTTGTGCTTGCCGATCAAAATGCGGGCGATCTGGGTCGCGAGACGGCCGACAGACTGTCCGGCGGCGTCGATCTCGACGGGTTTGGATGTGATGGAAGTGCTCGGCATATCAGACGAGTTCGATCATCACCATCTCGGCGGCGTCGCCTTCGCGGCGCTTGAGAGGTGTGATGCGTGTATAGCCGCCGGCGCGGCCTTTGTATTTGGGACCGAGCTCCTCGACGATCTTCTTGATCGCGTTCTCGAGGGTGAACATCGTATGCAGCTGGCGGCGGGACGCGAGCGTTCCGACGCGGCCGATCGTGATCGCCTTCTCGACCAGCGGGCGGACGAATTTCGCCTTCGCCTTGGTGGTCCTGACCTTCTCGTACAAGACGACGGAGGTCGCCAAATTCCGGAGCAGCGCGGTGCGCGGCCCTTTCGTTCGGCTCAAGATGGCTCCTTTAACGCGATGACGCATACTTATTTCTTTTTGGAAACCTTTTTCTTCTTCGGCTTGTCTTCTCCGTCGGCGGAGGGTTCGGACTCCCCTTCTTCTTCGTTTTCTTCGGAGACCTCTTCGGCGGCGTCAGCCTTGGCCGGCGCTTCGCCGGCGGCGAGGCCAGTGAGGAGAGCGAAGTGATCGATCAGGATCTTGGCGGAGGAACGGATGGCTTCGTCGGCGTCGACCGTGCCGTCGGTTTCGATCGTGAGAGTCAAGCGGTCGTAGTTCGTGACCTGGCCGACGCGGACGTCGTCCACCTTGTAGCCGACCGAGCGGATCGGGCTGTAGAGGGCGTCGATGGCGATCGTGCCGAGTTCAGCTTTTTCCTTGCCGCGCTCTTCGGTCGGGACGTAGCCGCGGCCCTTGGCCACAGTGATCTCCATCTCGATCTCGCCGGACTTGTCCGTGAGCGTCGCGATGTGGAGGTTGGGGTTGGCGACCTCGACGTCCGAGTTCGCTTCGATGTCCTTGCCCGTGACTTTCTTCTCGCCCTTGGCGTGAAGCGTCAGCTTGACCGGCTCATCGGAGTAGACCTTGAGGCGGAGCTGCTTGAGATTCAGGATGATCTCGAGAACGTCTTCCTTGACGTTCGGGATCGCCTGGAATTCGTGCGAGGCGCCTTTGATCTTCACAGCGATGACCGCGGCGCCCTGCAGGGACGAGAGCAGCACCCGGCGAAGGGCGTTGCCGACCGTGTGGCCGTAGCCGTGGAAGAACGGTTCCATCACGAGCGTTGACTCGTTGTCGCGGCCGCTCGGAACGATTTCGATCTTCGACGGAAGAAGGATGTCTTCCATAGGAATTTGGAGTCCCGCGGCACGCGACGCGACAGATCAGCAATCGCCGCGCGGCGCAAGGACGGGCCAAGGATTAGCGAGAGTAGAATTCGACGATCAGCTTGGCGTCAAAGCCCTGTTCGAGCTCTTCGGCCGTCGGACGGTTGATGATCTTGCCCGTAGCGGCCGAGGCGTCGATCGTGAGCCAGCCCGGGGCCTGATGCTTGGAGAGGCGGTCTTTGAGTTCCTTGAACGCGCCTTTGTGGACTTTGTTTTCCTTGATCGCGACGATGTCGCCGGCGCGGAGCTGGTACGACGGGATGTCGACCGACTTGCCGTTCACCGTGAGCAGGCCGTGGCCGACCATTTGGCGGGCCTGGGCGCGGCTCTTGGCGAAACCGAGGCGGTAGGCGATGTTGTCGAAACGCATTTCCAGGAACTGTTTCAGGAAGACGCCGGTGTCGCCTTGGCGGCTGGCGGCTTTCATGAAGTAGTTCTCGAACTGCTTCTCCATCAAGCCATAGATGCGCTTAGCCTTCTGCTTCTGGCGCAACTGCACGCCGAACGGCGTGATTTTTGCGCGGGAAGTCGGACCGTGCTGGCCCGGAGGGAACGCACGGCGGGTCACCGGACACTTCGGGCCGAGACACTTCTCACCTTTCAGGTAGAGCTTCTCGCCTTCGCGCCGGCACTGTTTGCATTTGGGTTCGGTATTGCGTCCCATAGGTTACACGCGGCGCGGTTTCGGCGGCCGGCAGCCGTTATGAGGAATCGGGGTGATGTCTTTGATCGACAGCACGTTGATGCCGTTGGCGTTGAGCGCGCGGACCGCGGATTCGCGACCGGAGCCGATGCCTTTGACGAAAACGTTAACGTCCTTCAATCCGGTGTCCTTCACCTTTTCGGACACGTCCTTGATGATCATGGACGCGGCGTACGGGGTGGACTTCTTCGGACCACTGAAGCCGACTTTGCCGGCCGAGGACCAGGCGAGCACGTTGCCGTTCGGGTCGGTCAGGGTGACGATCGTGTTGTTGTAGGTCGCTTGCACGTAGCAGCGGCCGTGGGAGACCTGTCGCACCGCCTTCTTCGTTTTCTTGCGCGGGGCCGCCTTGGACTTCTTCCCTTCTTCCGTCGTCGCGTCGGCCGTGGCCGGGGCGAGGACGTTCGTGGTTTCTTCCATAAAGGTTTACGTCGAGGCGGATTAGGTCTTCATGCCCGCTTTGACGCGGCCGGAGCCCATCGTCTTGCGGATATTGCCGCGCGTGGTGCGCGAATTGGTTTTGGTGCGCTGGCCTCGAGCCGGAAGGTTCTTGGCGTGGCGCGTGCCGCGGTAGGAGCCGATTTCGCGGAGGCGCTTGATCTGCGCGAGCGTGTCGCGGCGGAGCTCGCCTTCGACTTTCATCGTCTTTTCGATGTGGTCGCGGAGCTTGTTGGCTTCCGTTTCCGCCAGATCCTTGACGCGCGTGTCGGGATTGACGCCCGTCTTCGCGATGATCTGCTTGGCCTGCGTCTGGCCGATGCCGTAGACATACGTCAAGGCGATGATGACGCGTTTGTTGCTGGGGAGGGTGACGCCTGCGATACGTGCCATAAGGTGAAATTAGCCCTGGCGCTGCTTATGCTTAGGGTTCTTCTTGCAGATGATCATAACGCGGCGCTTGCGGCGGATGACCGTGCAATCTCGGCAGATTTTCTTGACGGACGAGCGAACTTTCATGCGTTTCGGTTTTATGCAGTTCGTTTTGAGCGGATCAGGTCAGAAACGGTAGACGATGCGGCCTTTGGTCAGATCGTAGGGCGTCATTTCGATTTTGACGCGGTCTCCCGGCAAGAGCCGGATGCGGTTCATGCGCATCTTTCCCGAAAGGTGGGCTAAGATGCTGTGTCCGCTTTCGAGCTTGACCTTGAAGGTCGTCGCTGGAAGAAGCTCTTCAACGACGCCAGCGGCTTCGATGAAATCCTTCCCCACTCCCCCTGTTCCGTTATTCTGCATTCTGCTCGCCAAGAATTAATGAAGTGTCGGAGAAGTCTACTCCGAACCAAAAAAGGACGCAAGTCGCCAGGCGGGACTTTGCTTGCGGAAAGTCTAACAAAACCGCCTCAACGCGTCAAGGGGATGAACTTCAGCCAAAAAACCCGCTTTTAAGCGGGAATCTTGTAGAAGTCTCGGTACCAAGCCACGAACCTGGCAACGCCGTCCTCGATCGAGGTCGAGGGTCGAAAACCGACGTCGCGGATCAGGTCATCGACGTCCGCGTAGGTGACCGGCAAGTCGCCGGGCTGCATCGGAAGGTAGTTTTTCTCAGCTTTGACGCCCAGCGCACCCTCGATCACCTCGATGAAGCGTCCAAGTTCGACCGGTTGGTTATTGCCGATATTGTAGATGCGGTATGGCGCCTGGCTGATGCCCGGATGGAAGCCTTCCGGAGTGCGTTCGGGAGGGACCGGCACGCGATCGGCCACGCGGATCACGCCTTCGGCGATATCATCGATGTAGGTGAAGTCGCGACGCATCTTGCCGTGATTGAAGACGTCGATCGGCTTGCCTTCAAGAATCGCTTTCGTGAAACCGAACATCGCCATGTCCGGACGCCCCCATGGGCCGTAGACGGTGAAGAAACGCAGGCCCGTCGTCGGCAGCGCGTACAGGTGGCTATAGGTGTGCGCCATGAGCTCGTTGGCTTTTTTGGTCGCCGCGTACAGGCTCATCGGATGATCGACCCCGTGCCGAACAGAGAACGGAATCTCAGTATTGGCGCCGTAGACGGAGCTCGAGGAGGCGTAGACGAGATGTTCCACCTTTTTGTGGCGGCAGCCTTCGAGGACGTTGCCGAAACCGACGAGGTTGCTGTCGATGTAGGCGTTCGGATTGACGAGCGAATAGCGGACGCCGGCCTGAGCGGCCAAATGGATAACGATCTCAAACGGTTCCTTTTCAAAAAACGCCTTCATGCCTTCGCGATCCGCCAGATCCAATTTGACGAAACGGAAGTTCGGCTGCGGCCTCAATTGCGCCAAACGCGCCTCTTTCAAAGAGACGTCGTAATAGTCGTTCAAATTATCGAGACCAACCACGGCGTCGCCGCGTTCAAGCAAGCGCTTGGCGACATGCATGCCGATGAAGCCCGCGGCGCCGGTGACGAGATACGTCTTCATATCATTCTTTGGAAGCGGCCGGTTCGGTTTCGACGGCCGTCGGCGAAGAACCGTCAGGCAACACAGGCTCGACGATTGCCTTGATGCGGCGCACGCCAGCCGAAGAGGCTTCTTCCTTTTGGATCTTGAAACGGCCGACCTGGGCGGTATGGCGGACGTGCGGGCCGCCACAAATTTCTTTCGAATAATCGCCGACAACATAGACTTTCACCTTGTCGCCGTAGCGGTCTTCGAACAGGCCGATCGCTCCCCCGCTCTTAGCTTCGTCGACGGTCATCTCTTGGAAATGCACGGGAAGATCGCGCGCGATCGAATCATTCACCATGTCTTCAACCTTTTTGATTTCTTCCGGCGTCATCTTGTTCGGATGCGAGAAATCGAAACGCAGGCGCTCAGCCGTGATGTTGGAGCCTTTCTGCTCGACATGCTCGCCGAGAACGTTGCGCAGCGCCTTGTGCAGCAAATGTGTGGCGGTGTGCAGGCGCGTGGTTTCCCAGGAATGATCGGCAAGGCCGCCCTTGAATTTCTTCTCGGCGCCCTGCCGGGAGAGATCCTGATGCGCTTTCATCGATTTTTCCCATTCGCTTTCATCGACCTTCTTGCCAATCACTTCTTCCGTCAGCTCTTTCGGAAAGCCGAAGGATTCGTACAAATAGAAGGCTGTCTCGCCGGGAATAAAGGGCGAGGCTTCAAGCTCCTTCTTCACTTTTTCGACTTCACGCAAGCCGTTCTGGAGCGTGCGCATGAATTTGTCTTCCTCAGCATCAAGCTCGCCGATGATGCGGTCGCGGTTCTTTTTGAGTTCCGGATAGCTGTCGCGGAAGAGCTCGATCGCCTTCTCGGCGATTTTCGACGTAAAGAAGCCCTCGATGCCGAGCTGGCGTCCATAGCGGACGGCACGGCGGATCAAGCGTCGCAGGATATACCCCTGGTCGACGTTCGACGGCGTGATGCCATGCGCGTCGCCGATCATGAAGGCGGCGGTTCGGACATGATCGACGACGATGCGCATGGCACGATCGCTTTCCTCATCGTCGCCGTAGGCCTTGTTCGAGATCGCGCCGACGACCTTCAACAACTCTTCGAAGTTTTCGGTCTCAAAGACAGTCGACTTGCCCTGCAAGACGGCTACGACGCGTTCAAGGCCCATGCCGGTATCGACGTTTTTCTGCGCGAGCGGATCAAACGTCCCTCCGGGAGTCTTGGCATACTCCATGAAGACGTTGTTCCAAATCTCGATGAAGCGTCCGCAGTCGCAATTCGGATGGCATTCCGCGCCGTAGCGGGCGTCATGCGGGCGCCGAGTGTCCCAGAAAATTTCGGTATCGGGACCGCACGGACCGGTCATGCCGGCCGGACCCCACCAGTTCTTGTCTTTCGGATACGCGAAGATGCGCTCGTTGAAACGCGCTTCGATGCCGCGCGTTTGGTACGCATCCTGCCAGATGGCGACGGATTCGAGATCGCGCGCTGCGTCGGCATCCCCTTCGAAGACCGTCACGTAAATGCGGCCTGGATCAAGATTCAACCAGCGTGGCGACGTCAGGAACTCGAACGACCAGGTAATCGCTTCACGTTTGAAATAATCGCCGAGCGACCAGTTGCCGAGCATCTCGAAAAACGTGAGATGGCGATTGTCGCCGACTTCGTCGATATCCCCGGTACGGACGCACTTTTGTACGTCAGCTAACCGCCTGCCGGCGGGGTGCGCTTCGCCGAGCAGATAGGGCACGAGCGGGTGCATGCCGGCGGTCGTAAAAAGGACCGTCGGATCGTTTTCCGGAATCAAAGAAGCCGAAGGGATGATGGCATGCCCCTTCTCTTTGAAGAAATCCAGGAATTTAGAGCGAATTTCGTTGGTCGTCATGATGAGTTCAGGCGAATACTGTAACGACTTTCCAGTGCTCCGACAAGAGCGGTCTGCCCGTCTTTCCGATTGACAAAAGCTTCATTTTATGCTATCCTAGATTATCATCCCTACGACCGGGATGCACGCCCTTTCCCACACCTGATCCTTACCACAGTTCAGCCGCCAAAAATCGGAGGTTCTCCATGATGAAAATCGCTCTCGTGGCGTATGCGATCATCCTGGCGGCCTGTAGCGACAAGCTGGGGCCGTTTGCAGAGATCGTCGATCACGAAACGGCTCCCGTTTACGCTTGCGGCGACTGGAGCC
>CAYYII010000012.1:0-330 GCA_964471445.1 uncultured Gammaproteobacteria bacterium | reverse complement strand
AGAAGATCAAGCTCGCGATCAACGACTGGAACCAGTCGGCCCGCCTGCGGTACGGCCGCGACCTCTTCGTCTATCAGGGAAATCTTCCCGACGCGGTCTACGACGGCGAGTCTAAAGGCGATGGGAAGCACTGCATCTACCGCCTCGTCATGTGGAATCTCACGCCTGCCGGTCGGCAAGCTTGGGAAGACTACCATGAGGAGGAAGAGCACGCGGCAACCTATGTGGGAGACGACATTCTCGTCTACGCGACGTTGCCGATCCGCTACATCGAGGGATGGATCCTCCAACCCGTCGTCGCGCATGAGCTCGGTCACGCCACGGGGCAGA